>CAZFHF010000316.1:0-4064 GCA_964518655.1 uncultured Bacteroidales bacterium
CAAGAGGAGCCTCAATTATTTCCGTTTTTTCCTGGGCTTCATCTCTTTTTAGTCTCTTTAAATAGAGAGACTGGCGCTGGTCAGAAGCTTTTAAATCATTTGGTATCCAAATCATTCTCATCAGCCTGGCAGCTTTATCTGATTTGTCGATATACGATTTTACGGCATGATTTTGAAAATCAATTAATGAATACTTGGAATTCTTTACATAGTCTCCATAATATGCTCCCATAAGGTGAACTGACAAAATTGACTTATCCAGGTAACTCTCTATTATACCGGGTAATTTATCCCCGTCATCCGGTAATTGGATAAAAGGGAGAACGCCATAACCCTGGTATTGCAATTCCCTTCTGAGGATATCTCTGTTATCTTTTTGATCTGCTGTTGTTTCTGCAAGATATATGAATTTTTTTTCACGGGACTTACTTATATCTTCTTCATCTTTATATGCCAGGGAGTGCAGGGAATTATATATATCGTAGGCTAAATCAACCAGTATAGACCAGAATTTGCTAAATGTTTCGTCTTCTTCATCTGTGCTGTATGTTTTTGCTTTTTTATTGTACCTGTTTATTTCATAAAAGTCATAACTTATCTCATTCATCAGGAAGTCAGTTTGAGATCCTTCCTTTATAGGGTGAGTGAGTACTTTAAAAAAGCGGTTGGTGTTTCCGAGAGCGTTACCGGAGTTAGCATATATTATTTTATATATCTCTTCCAGTTCTCTGATATATTCTTTTGATTCAATATATTCCGGTGCAATTATCGTTACGAATACAGCGCTTTTTAAGAAAATATTTGATTTGTTATTTCCCAAGAGCTCTTTCCTGGTCCTTAGATCTTCGTGCAGAAGTATTGTAGGCTTCTGATCTGTAAGTCTGGAAATCATTATAGCCAGGTATTCACAAAACTTTGCAGTCCACTTGCTTATACCTTCATCTTCTTCTTTCATGGAAGGGCCATAGCTGACAAATATATCATATTCAAAATTCATAAATTATGAGATATAAAAGTAATTTTTAAATCAAATTTACAATATTCTATAATTATGGGTTATAATTCTACTATACAATCTAATATGGATCTTCTTATATCCACATAATCAAATATCATCATATTTAAAGATTCCTTATCAATGCTATAGAATTCAGTATCATCGGCAGTCCTGATTATGAATTTCTGACTTAAAGCATTTGCAATAGCATTGGTATATATTAAACTGAATTTATTAAAAGTTATACTGTCAAAACCCTCAGCAATCAATTCAATATTACCTTTAACTACTATTATAAGCGAATAGGCTTTTTCGTGCGGGTCTATTATAATTTCTTTTTCTTTATCAAATTTATGTAGTTCGAGATATCCGGCAAAATCTAGTAATACATACTCAGGTATATTTACAAGCTTCGGGCATTGCCGCATAAACTGTATACGGTTAAATATAAGATATAAGGGACTGCTTTTTGCATGTTCCATTGATGTTTTTATCTCACCAACTATGCCGGGGTCAATTCTTGGATATACAATATCCAGATACTTTTTATCAATTCTGGTTATTATATAGGCTGCGGATTCTCTAATTAGTTTGCTGGGGTGAAAAAGATTTGAAACCAAAACCTGATCAATAACAGGTTTTTTTAGCTGCAACCAATCAAATATTGCACAAGCTTTAGAGTACAAAGATATGACATTATAGTCTCTGGTAATGATTTCAGATATTAATTCATTTGTAAGTACATTTTCTGAGGGGAAAAAATATTTAAGTTGTTTAACTCTTTCTTTTATTGACAGATTTTCCAGTACAGGAAATAATACTTGCTTTATTTCTTCATTTACAATCTGATCAAGCATTTCTATAGCATGGCTTATATTACTATCGTTTCCATTGCTTATGAGGTTTTTTATGTTGGCTATTGCCGTTGAATTATAGGCCAGGGACAAAAGATGGAAAAGGACCCTGTAGTTATCTGCTAATTCAGCATTCAAAGCATTTTCAAGGAGAGTGAATTTGCTGGATATACCTAAACTTTGAAGGGCAGAGAGATTCCATGACATTGTATTCAGGGTTCTCACAATGGCATTCAGTATTCTGTTTATGTTGTTGGGAGTAGCCTGAAATCCGCTCTCCCTCAATGAAATTATAGCTTGCCGGGCTATAATCCTGTTCTGGTTTTCAAGTTTATTCAATAACAGATTGTGAGCACCGGGGCCTCCAATTTTTCCATATATTTTTACAATTCTTGAAAGAAGGGTATTATCGGCATCAGGCAATAAAAAAACCTGCTCCAGTTGATTTAATGCTGTACTTCCAATTCTTATGAGTGCTTCATATGCATATGGATAATATGCGGGTGAGGATAAATATCCGATAAGAATATGTGTATGCTCGGGATAGCTTAATCGGGCCATTGCTTTTATTGCAGCATACTTAACGCCGGGTTCAAAATCCCTGGACAGGTTAATCAATAAGCTTCCTGAATCATTTTTACTCTCAGAGGATCCGAGTAAATCGCAAGCCAGTATTCGTTCAGTGATCTTTTTTGAATTAGCTAATTTTTCAACTGCAGAACCGGATTTTGCCAGCGACAGTTTTTTCCCAAAAACTTCAATAGTGTTGGTTATTAAGTTCCTGGAAGCAGTATCGTCACCATTAATGGCAATTTTTTTAAGTCCGTTTAATGCTTTAAAAACAGACAGGCTGTTAATTTGCCGTAAAATATATCTTCTTATTTCAGGATTGGATATATTTAATAAATCTAAAAGATGGTTTTCAAATGACAGGGGTTCTGTATCAGCCGATATTTGCAGTGTACTAATAGCCTTACCCGGGATATCACTGTTTATAAGCTCATGAAAATCTTTATCCACACTTGAAAGATCATGTTCCTTGGCTTTAACTATAGTTCTTATTTTTTTGATGATATTCTTTAAGGCAGACTGATATGCCTTAATAAGCTTTATTCCTATGAAAGTCCATAGTGCAGACAGAATTATCAGTACATACAATAGCTGGTTTGGATTATGAAAGTTCAGTTGTATAATTCCTATAATAACCAAACCAGCAAATATCATGCTGATTGCCCTGAAAGTACCTTCCATACGAGGTATTATTGATCTGTGAAATCTTATATCCAGAGTCTGGTATAATACTCTTAGTGATGACAGCTCTATGGTATTATGCAGTGTTTCATAACCTGCCTTCACTGCAGCAAAAAGCAGAAAAACAACAGTGAATCTGAGAATCACCTGGGTCCAGCCAAAGATAAAAAATATTACTGTTGCTATGATTGCCAAAACAACCATACTAACAGGTATAAGAAATATGCTGTAAGGTGAGTCATATGAATACAGAATTTTTCTTATCAGGAATTTATTGACTATATATATAAAAATAAATAATGTACCGACAAATAATCCGAGGAACTTTGCAAATCCTACAATTTTAGGATAAGTGAAACGTGTTGTATCTATGAAATCATAGTGTATGAACATCCCTATAAGCGCTGATAAAAATATAAAAAGGACTAACAAGAAGGTGTATTTTGTATAAAATAACTCGATGAATCTGGAGCGGATAGGATGTATCTTTTTTGCCTGGTGCAGGAAGATTCTTGAATATTTATGAACCGGATTGACAATTAACTGAAGCACAAATGCGATTAATATGCTGATAGAACTGCCCAGGATTATCAGTTCAAGATTCCAAGATTTGAACAGGAATAAAATAATGCCCCAGCTTCCCAGGACAATACCTCCTGTAAGGCTTAGCTGTATATATGGCGACAACCTTCTGTTCTGGTCGCTAATATAAATATTGTTTATTGAATGCCAGAAAGTTAACAATACAATAATATTGATGGGAAACATTAGCGTAAATGGCAGCATAAGAGGATATCCGAATACATCAAGATTGACCAGGTCGCCGAATTCAGCATAATAAAATAAGCTGATTGATATAATTCCTATTAAAAGATAATTAAAGACCGTAAATATTCTGAACGGTACCCTGCTTGAAAAGAAAGTGTATATTGACATCAATAGTACTCCAAATATCCCGGATA
>CAZFHF010000317.1:0-4016 GCA_964518655.1 uncultured Bacteroidales bacterium
CGGAAGATGAGATTAGTGGCAGATATGATAAGAGGTGAAGAGGTAAACAAAGCCCTGGACTTGCTCAAATTTTCTCCAAAAGAAGCATCCAGAAAGCTTGAAAAACTTTTACTGTCAGCTATATCCAACTGGCAAAATAAAAACGAGAATGTAAAAATTGATGAAAGCAATTTGTATGTGAAGCAGATATATGTAGATCAGGCCAGAACACTTAAGAGAATAAGACCAGCTCCCCAGGGCAGGGCTTATAGGATAAGAAAAAGATCTAACCATGTAACTTTAATTATAGATAGTTTAAATAAACCGGAAGAAAAAGAAAAATAATATAAGTAATATTTAATGGGACAAAAAGCAAATCCAATAGCAAACAGGCTAGGCCTCATAAAAGGTTGGGATTCCAACTGGTTCGGGGGAAAAAATTATGCCGATAAGATAGCCGAAGATTTTAAGATTCGCGAGTATCTTAATACAAGGCTGATGAAAGCCAGCATTTCAAAAATTATTATCGAACGGACCTTGAAGCTTATAACAGTTACTGTTAATACGGCAAGGCCAGGTATAATAATTGGCAAAGGAGGTCAGGAAGTTGATAAGCTTAAAGAAGAATTAAAGAAAATTACTAACAAGGAAATACAAATAAATATATTCGAAGTAAAAAGGCCTGAGCTGGACGCAACTATCGTTGCAAACAATATAGCAAAACAGGTTGAAGGTAAGATTTCATACAGAAGGGCTATAAAAATGGCTATTGCCTCTACAATGAGAATGGGTGCAGAAGGAATAAAAGTGCTTATTTCCGGCAGGCTTGGGGGAGCTGAGATGGCGCGTTCAGAAATGTATAAAGAAGGACGAACACCATTGCACACACTAAGGGCAGATATCGATTATGCTGTTGCCGAAGCCCTGACAAAGGTCGGATTAATTGGAATAAAAGTATGGATATGCAAAGGAGAAATTTACGGTAAAAGAGACCTGTCTCCAAATATTGGCGTAAAGGGCTCAAAACCAAAAGGAAATATAAAAAAGCGCAGAAAATAAAATATTATTCAAAACTATAGATATGCTTGATAAATAATTATTAATAAATATGCTACAACCAAATAAAACAAAATACAGGCGTCGACAGAAACAAAGAATGAAAGGAAATGCACAGAGAGGTAATACTCTGTCATTCGGTTCATTTGGAATAAAAGCGATGCAAAAGGCATGGATATCAGGCCGGCAGCTTGAGGCAGCACGACAGGCAGTAACACGGCATATGAAACGTGAAGGCCAGATCTGGATTAGAATATTTCCGGATAAGCCTATTACCAAAAAGCCGGCTGAAGTAAGAATGGGTAAAGGTAAAGGTGCCCCGGAAGGATTTGTTGCTCCCGTTACACCAGGAAGAATTATTATTGAAGCTGAAGGTGTACCTTTTGATGTTGCTAAAGAAGCTTTGCGCCTCGCAGCACAAAAATTACCCATTACTACAAAATTTATTGTCAGACATGATTATGAGGTAACCTAAAATATATTGCTATGAAAGCTTCTGAAATTGAAGGACTTAGTATAAAAGAAATTGAAGAAAGGATTGATAATGAGAAGACATTTTTAATTCGCCAGAAATTAAATCATGCAATTTCTCCCCTTGACAATCCAATGAAAATAAGGGAAACAAAAAGAACTATAGCCAGATTATATACTATACTTAAGAAAAAGAAAGAAATTGATGTAGATACTGTAAATGAGGCCAATGCTGTAAATGAAGTTAATACTGTAAATGAAGTCAAGGAAGAAAAAGAAGAAGAAATTAAGAACAATTAATTATTAATAAATGGCAAAAAGAAATTTACGGAAAGAGCGTGTGGGTATTGTTGTAAGCAACAAAATGGATAAATCCATTGTAGTCTCTGAAAAACGAAAGATGAAACATCCTATGTACGGGAAATTTATCAACAAAACTACAAAATTCATGGCTCATGATGAAAAAAATGAGTGCAACATAGGAGATCTTGTAAGAATTATGGAAACACGCCCTTTGAGCAAGAATAAAAACTGGAGACTAATTGAAATAATTGAAAGAGCTAAATAGTCATGATACAACAAGAATCAAGAATGTCTGTTGCAGATAACAGCGGCGCAAAAGAAGTTTTATGTATTAGGGTTCTGGGCGGAACAAAAAAAAGGTATGCAAGTATTGGTGATAAGGTTGTTGTAACGGTTAAAAATGCAATACCTTCAGGTGAAATAAAGAAAGGAACAGTTAGTAAAGCTATAGTTGTAAGAACAAAAAAGGAGATTCGCAGACCTGACGGATCATACATACGCTTTGATGATAACGCCTGTGTTCTGTTGACTAATACAGATGAACTAAGGGGTACAAGGATATTCGGACCTGTAGCACGTGAGCTGCGTGATAAATATATGAAGATTATATCCCTGGCTCCTGAAGTACTATAATTATTGTAAATTTTGAATAAATGCAGAAAAAGTTAAATATCAAAAAAGGAGACACGGTATTTGTTGCAACCGGTGAATATAAAGGCCAGAAAGGAAGGGTTCTCGAAGTCTTTCGCAAGACAGACAAAGCAATTATTGAAGGTATAAATATGATATCAAAGCATACTAAACCTAATGCCAAGCATCCCCAGGGCGGAATTATCAAAAAAGAAGCACCTGTTCATTTATCAAATCTGATGCTTGTTGATCCTTCGTCCGGTGAACCAACGAGAATTGGCAGAAAACTAAGTAAAACAGATAAACTTGTTAGATATTCAAAAAAATCAGGAGAGGAAATTAAATAATGGCTTACGTACCTAATCTTAAACAGAAATATAAGGAAGAAATTATTCCTGCACTGACCAAAGAATTTGGTTACACCTCTTTAATGCAGGTCCCCCAGCTGAAGAGAATAGTTGTAAACCAGGGAGTAGGTCAGGCTGTAGCGGATAAAAAGCTTGTTGATGTAGCTCAGGAAGAGCTTACCTTGATATCAGGACAGAAAGCTATTCAGACGCTTTCAAAGAGAGATATATCCAACTTTAAGCTGAGAAAAAAGATGCCTATAGGAGTTAAAGTAACACTTAGAAGGGATAAAATGTATGAATTCCTTGAAAGGTTAATTTCTACAGCACTGCCGAGAATCAGGGATTTCAGAGGTCTGAATACTAAATTTGATGGAAGGGGTAACTATAACCTGGGCATACAGGAACAGATAATATTTCCGGAGATTGATATTGATAAAGTAGTTAAGATCCTGGGAATGGAAATTACCTTTGTTACTTCTGCAAAAACTGATGAAGAAGCTTTTTCATTATTAAGAGAATTCGGATTACCATTTAAAAACATTAAAAAGAGTTAGTATGGCTAAAGAATCTTTGAAAGCTCGTGAAGTCAGGCGTAGAAAACTGATTGAAAAATATGCAAAAAAAAGAGCTCTGCTGAAAGCTGAAGGAGATTACCAGGCATTAAGCCGGCTGCCGAGAAATTCAAATCGCATCAGACTGCATAACAGATGCCAGTTAACAGGAAGACCGAAAGGTTATATGAGGCAATTCGGGCTCAGCAGAATTTCTTTCAGAGAAATGGCTTCAGAAGGATTAATACCAGGAGTGAAAAAGGCTAGTTGGTAAATATGTATGATAATATAAATTGTAATTAGTAAATATTAAACAGAGAAGTTTTATGACAGATCCTATTGCCGATTATTTGACCAGAATAAGAAATGCCATAATGGCAAGGCATAAAGTAGTTGAAATTCCTGGTTCAAATCTGAAGAAGGATATAACAAAGATTCTTCATGAGCAGGGTTATATCCTTAATTATAAATTTATTGATGATCCGATACAAGGTAAAATCAAAATAGCATTGAAATATAATCCCGAGACGAAATTGCCAGCAATAAGATCTATAAAGAGAGTCAGCCGTCCGGGTTTAAGAAAGTATGCCGGAAAGAATAATATTCCCAGGGTTTTAAACGGACTGGGAGTTGCTATACTGTCAACATCAAAAGGTGTAATGACAGACAAGGAAGC
>CAZFHF010000318.1:0-3987 GCA_964518655.1 uncultured Bacteroidales bacterium
AATGATAAAAAATAAGATAAAAACTACTGTGAAATTACATCAGAAATAAGCAAATACCCTCTATATTTCCGATATTGATCCGAATTATACTATTGGTGAGCTGGCACGAAAAAAACAGGAAGTCATTAACAGACTTGCTAAAGAGGGAGTAATTGATATGAATAAAGCACTGTCATTTCCCATTATTCCTCAGAAAATTGCAGTTATCTCGTCAGAAACAGCAGCCGGATACGGTGACTTTATCGCTCAGCTGAATAATAACCCGTACAATTATAAATTTTATGTTAAATTGTTTTCTGCATATATGCAGGGTGAAGAAGCCGAACAATCAATTATTACAGCCCTGGAAAATATTTATAAATATGAAGAATTCTTTGATCTAGTGGTAATAATAAGAGGCGGCGGTTCCCAGGCTGATTTAAGCTGCTTTAATAATTACTGGCTGGCATATAATATAACCCAGTTTCCAATACCTGTTTTAACAGGAATAGGACATGAACAGGATGAGTCTGTCGTGGATATCGTAGCTCATACACGGCTGAAAACACCTACAGCAGTTGCTGAATTCTTAATATCAAAATTTCAGGATGCTGAGGATTATATTAATGATCTTAATTACAGAATTGTAAATATTACCAGGGAATATATAGATGAGGAAAAAAGAAGAATTAGCAGATGCCTTCTGCTTCTGGCACCAACAGTTACAAAAATAATTTCGGCAAATAATAACAGGCTGAACGTTATGTATTTAAATATCCTGAATACTGCCAGGGAAACAATATCCGGAAGAAATAAAAAGATAGATATGCTTGCTCATAACATTAAGTCAACAATAAAAGAGTTGATAATTAATAACTTAAGATCATGTGATTTTCTATTCAAGGTAGTGAAAAACTCCGCTCCAAATTATCTCTCAAATAAAAAATACCAGCTTGAGATCCTGGGTAAAAAAAATCATTATCTTGATCCAAAAAATATATTAAAACTTGGATATTCAATTACTTATCATAATAAAAGAAATATCAGGATATCCACTGAACTTGAGAATGACGATATGATTGAAACTGTTCTATATAAAGGTAAACTCATAAGTAAAGTGATAAAGTAATTTAAACTCACATGCATAACTAACCAAATATAAAATATATTAATATGGGGAAATCAAATATATCGTATGCTGAAGCGATTAAACAGATTGAAGTGATATTAAAGAAAATTGAGAGTGAGGAACTGGATGTTGATGAGCTTGGTGATAAGGTGAGGAAAGCCGCCGATTTATTGAAATTATGTAAGTCGAAATTACATGACACTGAAGAAGAGATAAAGAAAATACTCGACGAGATGGAAACGGATTCAGGTTAGTCCATGATTGGCTTTAATTATGTATCATGCGTTATTTTTAAGAATCTGGAGATTTTTCAGGGTTTATATTTTTTTTTATTTGTAATCATATTATCTTTATAACCCTTTATTAATTTCTGATAAAATATATGTGAGAATTTTAAGATTCACTGTAAAATTATTAAGTACCTTAACCCATAGAAAAATAATAACTATTTAAATACTGTAACTATGAAAGAAAGATATCCAGGCTTTATTAAACCAAAAAGAATCTGCGTATTCCTCTTGTTTGGGATATTGTTCAGTTTATTTTTAGTCCCTGCAGAGGCACAATTAAGTTATGGAGCAAAGGGAGGAATTACTGTTAGTAGTTTTTCCAATACATCTCCTCATACTACTGTTACACAAGGTTTTGATATTGGTTTATTTGCTGCTCTTCCATTATCAGAAGCGCTGTCAATTCAGTTTGAAGCTGAACTCTTGCAGCAGGGTGGACATTTGGTAACGGTTGAAGATTATACCAGGTTAGGTGCAAATCCTCTGTTATATCCCTATCCAATAAAGGTCAGGGATAGCAAAATTACAATCAATAATATTAATGTTCCGTTGATGCTGAAGTATAGGCTTATATCTTCGGCAAGTCTGAATATATTATTGAACGTCGGAGGAAGTGCGGGTATAAATGTGTACACTCACGCTAAAGAAACTATTACTGCACCAAGTGCTGATGCACTGGTTTATGTTACTTTTAATGAAAGTAATGGTATCACACGTGAGTATGAATTATGGCAGTTCACTGTCCTGGGAGGTTTAAGTTTTGAAGTGCCCCTGGTATCACGTAATGTATCATTTGATGTAAAATATTATTACGGCATTAATCCTATTAAAAAAGGCCATAGTTATTTGAATACACCAATAATTATGAGCGATTTAAGTACAAACACATTGTCTTTTACTATTGGTACAACCTTATAAACTGACTAATCAGAAATAATATAAATAATTAATAATCTTAACAATAAAAAAACAAAATTATGAAGAGAAAGCTATACAAAATTTTGGCAGTAAGTAGTGTTGTGATAGGAATACTACTTTCAACTTCCTGTGAAAAAAACGCTGTTACCCAGGAAGATGTGATTAACCAACAACAATTAGTTAATCTTATTTTGCAGATTCTTGACGCCTCAAGCGATGATATTGCCCCGCTGGACTGTGCATTGGTTGCAGTTACTGCAGGAGAAGAAGTTATGCAAAAGGCAACTGATGCAACCGGTGTTGTATCTTTCGAAGATGTTCCGATCGGAGGTAATATACCGGTGGAAGTAACCAAGACTAATTATACAACTATTAAAACAACTGTAAATACAAATCCCGCAAACTTCAGGCAGGCAGTGGTATACGGTACAATAAATCTGTATTCCTTAGCAGATTCTTTAATGACAACAATTACAGGTTTTGTAACAATCGAAAGCGACGTTACTAACAGGGAACCCGAGGTATTGCCGGTTGGCACTGAAGTTATGGCATATAATGAAGATATGGTTGGCAGCACTACTGCTTTTGTCGGCACTACCGACGCGGAAGGGAAATATGAGATTAAGGTGCCTGTTCATATGAATGGTACAAATGATATAATAATGATGTTTCCTGATATTATTACTGACCAGACCGTTGCTTTGGAGGATGAAGATGATGGAAGCCTGGCTATTGTACAAAGGGAAACTTTCTTTTCTTTAAATCAGAATTCTGCATTTGGAGCTATACCTGTTATTCCAAGCGCATGGGCAACAATAGAAGCTCCTGCGGTAGCTGTGGGCTCAGGATTTACCCTTGGAGCTGCACTTAATCCAACAACACTTAATGCTCAAAGTATTATTGTTAAAGTTACAAATGGCGGATCAGCATATCCTGACGGATTTAATTTCTTTGATTTCTCCGAAGGTATTAATGGACTTAGCGCACAATTAATAGTATGGGCTGAAGATGGAGCTTTATCAACGGATGACGTTGCTAATCCACCCATAATTTCCGCTAATGGGGCATTATACAGATCAATGCCAACAGTGGATTTAAATGTTGGTGGTTCAGGAGCTAGTGTAAATATGAAGTTCAGCACAACCTATGATATTTATATATCCAATGGAGGTAGCAATTATGTTGGTTACCCGGTGGTATACGGACAGGCAACAGCTTATAATGCTGATGAAGACCTGGTTACTGTTACAGACGATAATATTAATGATGGTGTTAGCGATTATTTTGGAACTTTTGTTCTAACTAATAATACTGATATTAATGGCGGAGTTATTGAATCTGCCTCAGGAAATGGGGATACAGTTTCAACTAGTGGTTATCTTGCTTCATCACCTGCTTTTGGAATCTCATATACTCCTAAAGCAACACCTGCTGAAATTACCCTTAATATTAATGCAAATGATAGTATTGTCACATCTATTACTATTAATAATGTAGGATCTAATTATGATCCCACAGATCCTCCGGAAGTGACAATAAATAATCTGCCGGGATTTGGTACGGGCGCAGCTGCTGTTGCTGAAGTTGGTACAAACAGAAGCGTTAGTGCTGTTGAAATGATAAACATGGGATCAGGATATGTCCAGAATGCTAACGATTTCAGCGGAAACA
>CAZFHF010000319.1:0-3922 GCA_964518655.1 uncultured Bacteroidales bacterium
CAGAGTGGAAAAAACATTGCGATTAGAAATATTATTCTTTTTGTCATAGAAGTCAATTCCGATTTGTTAGTGTTATTTAAAAATACAAAAAATTTTTATAATGTACTCAGAGTATTTAAAAAAAGGGACAGCGTCCTACCTTGGAGTTCCCGAAGGTTGAAAATTGAGATTATTTTCAGGGAATATTTTACAGTATCAGGTTGGTAGGAGATCGATTCAATTTGAATACAAGGTGGTCAACCATATTCCTACTCAAAGACATCATGAAACAGAACACTCGTTTTTATCATATATTCCCTGTTGAAGCATTCCTCATCGGTATTCTCCTTTTCAATAAGTCCGAATAAAAATAATCCACGATTAAATAACCTCAGGATAAAACAATCAATGGCGGTCTGTTCCTGGTCCTTAAAAGTATAAGGTTTTATTTCCCCTATCAATGTCGGGAATGCCTTGAAATATAATTTAGCATAAAATTCAGCATTTCGTTTTTCGCTCCCATATTTTAAAAGCAGATATATTACATACAGTATTCCCAGGTTTCCTATTGAAGTTTCTCCGTAATAGTCAAGATATCCTTTATTATAACGGGTAGTAAACGCAGTAAAGAGAGATTGAAAAAGCAGGATTTTATTATCCGACATTTTTTTCCCCTTCCCGGTTATATACATTTTATTGTACTGCAACCTTGTTATTCCGGCCACTCTCAGCAATGCATTAGCCATGGCTGCCGGAACATAATCATGTTCGTTAAGTGTCTTGTTAAGATGAACTCTCTCGTTAATATTTTTAAGAAGACTAAGATTAGAGATATCACTAACAACCTTACGAGGTAAATTACCATTTTGCGTAAGCTTTAATCCTTTATCGGGATGGATAGAATCAAGGATAACCAGGCAGGCTTTCAGAATTGGTGAATATGATACAGCCTCGGGCAAAGTTCCTGTTTTAAATCTTACCGGACAACCTGGCGAGAAAGGAAAATGCAGTATCAAGCGCATTTGTTCAGGGGAAAGGCCTTCGAAATCCGGCTGAGCTGAACGGTTATATCGTACATTTATTTCGGCGGCAATTTTGTTCAGCTCTTCAAGAGAGCCGACATTTCCTCCTCTGCGGTTGATCTCATCCTGAATCTGCTTAATCAAATCATCACTAATTTTGGACATATAACTAAATCATTGCAATTTATCAGGCAAAAATATAAGAAAATTCGGGATTTGAAATAAAAAAGCCCGATGGCTTTGCCACAAGGCTTTTATTTTGTCGGGGTGGTGAGATTCGAACTCACGACCCCCTGCTCCCAAAGCAGGTGCGCTAACCGGACTGCGCTACACCCCGTATATATTGTTAAAGTGGCACAAAAATATCAAAATTTACACAATCGGCAAAATAAAAAGGCTGCCCTGTGCCAAGCAGCCTTTCTTATTAATGAATCCTGTTATCATTCAATGCTTACCTTGTATATGTTCTTTAATGAATTTGTATTCGCAGGGACTATTTCAATAATATATAACCCTCCTGGAATGCCGGAAACATCAATTTCTGCAGCACAGATAAAAGTCTGTTCAAAAACCAGCCTTCCATATATATCGAAAATCTTCACTGTTGATTCATTAACATTATTAGTGCGAATATTAATAATATCAACGGCAGGATTCGGAAATAATTTTATTTCCGTGCTTTCTGCATGCTGAACGGAAATACCATCATTTTTTGCGGACTTTAAAGAGGAAGAGCTTAATATATAAGGCCCGTCTGCTCCCGGGTATGGCTTTGTCCTTACTTTTCCGTTATTGGCGGTGGCCCTGATATAATATTTCAGGGGCCCTGAGCCGCTAAGATATATCGTAGTACCGTATGCATTATTATGTACCTGGTTCATCTGCTTGCAGGTGAATGAGTACGCCCCGGACTGCTTATAACATACTTCGCACTTTGATACTCCCGAGGGAGTATGCACCTCGGCAGTAAGTGAATAGTTTTTATTCGGGCCTGAATACATAAGCGGCGCATGGGATATAAATACAGGATCTTCAGAAGCAACATTCATAGTCATGCAATGCACCAGTCCCCCGCCGTCAGGAGTACAACTAGCAGATGAAGCTATAGGTACAATATTGTACCCAGGCATCTCATCCTCATAAACTGATAATGCTGTCAGGCAGTTATCAGTTAAAGGATCCATTACAGGAACATATACCGACCCGTTAAATATCAGGGAATTTGTATAATCAACAGGAGCGCTGGGTAACGTGACTATATTAAAATCCCTTCCGTAACATGTAACCTCATTTTCCAGGGCTGATTCAACAGAATCTGTTTTGTTTGCCTTGACGAGGATCGTCTCTTCGTTTATAAGCTTTGCAGAATAATCAATATGGATCCCCTCATCAGCAATATTATTTATGACGATCTGATTTTCGCAGCTGAAGATATATTCAATATTTTGTTTTAATTCAGTTATCATTTCCTGGATTTCTTCCTCTGAAGCACCATACGGGTATAAATTTACAATTGCAGTATTGTGGCCGTCAGTCATGAAGTTGCCTCCGTCAAAATGTTTGGATAATTCGGGAATATCTATGTCACATGCCCAAAACAGGGGATTGTCAAGATATGACGATGCGGCGACGGGCGAATTGTTACTACAATTCACAGTTGCTCCTATGCTTTGATCAACAGTTTCTTTGAACAATGGCACAGGGAGCCGGTCTCTGGCAAAAATATTACCGAATTCACTGTCAGTATAAACGATTTCCGTCTTGTCCAGAGACTGCAGCTCACTGCCCATAAACTCCTTGAAATTTTTAATGTCGTGGCATATCACATATACCTTGCCTTTGTCATTAAGCTCCGAAATTAGCTGTTTTGTGTAATTCTTATGCGGATTGCCATCTGATGCACCGGAGAATATGGATCTCCAGAATACGGCAATTCCCTCCGATTCTTCCCATTCAGCCACAGCCCTGCGGTCGTATGAAGGCTCCGAATAAAAAACGTGACTGTAATCAACAGTGAAATTTGCAGGACATCCTGATATTTCTATCTCTTTAATAGATATTTTGTTCTCATAATTATAGCTGTTTTCCATTTCAATTTTTATTTTATTGGATGAATAACCGGGTGGAATTATATTTGAATAAAATACCTCATCGCGAAACAAGGTAACATCATTCAATATATACCAGGCGGACTTCTCATAACTGTAATAGCTTACTTTAATATTGCCGGCAGAATAGTCTCTGTGTTTAAACAGTATTTTTAAGCATACGGATTTATACGGTTCATAAAAATTGTAGATAATAGTATGTTTGGCATCATTAAATTCACAGTAAGGCTGGTTCTGTCCGTCCCTTACCCTGTCGATGTCAGCGCCCATTGAAGGAGAGATGGACAGCCCGGCAACGGATTCAGGTTCCGAAACATAGATGATCTCCTTTATTTTATAAGACACGGATGAATAAACATAGACTTTAATTTCCGATAAATAATAGTTGCCGTTACATGGAATGTCCAGTAATTCATCCTGAAAAACGGTTTGCTGTCCTAACAGATTCCATGACCCGCTTCCTGATCTCCCCCAGATCTTGACAAGGCCTAGCTTACTCAGGTCACCGTCAAAATAAATATAACAATGCGTGGATTTGTTAAATACGGTATTTCCGTCAAGATTTATATAAATCAAACGTCCTCCGCCCGGAAACTGGGCATGTGAAGAGTAGTTGCCATCGTTAACCAGGCCTATATACGGCACTCCGCTGCAACTCACGGGCTTGTGCTTGAATATGTTTTTGTTTGCCTGTAACATATGGCTGTAACATGCAAAAGCCAAGATTAATAAGATATTTATTTTTCTCATAACTTAATGATTTAATTGTTAAATATTAAATGCAATTTATAAAAATAATTATCTCCGGATTTT
>CAZFHF010000320.1:0-3914 GCA_964518655.1 uncultured Bacteroidales bacterium
CCAGTAGCTGATTTTTTTGATTCTGAATTTTTTCATAGCTGTCCTGTATAGTCTTTTTCGAGTCTTCCTGCTGGATTCTGAAACGCTCGAGTACTGCCATTGTTAATAATATTGTTTCTCCTGCTAATCCAAATCTAATGGAATTTTCAACAACAAAAGTAGATGTTAATAAGCCTATTTCTTTCAGTTCATTTATAATCATGCCGATTGCTACAATGAAGAAAGCACTAAGAAAAAAAACTGAGGGTAAATGACTTTTGTTAAATGATATTATAGATATGGTAATGATTGCAAAAAAAGTTATAATAACTATTATTGGAATAAGAGCTAGAGTAATTAAAGTTAATGGATAATTAAAAAAATAAAAAATAATTGATAAGAATACTAAAATCTTTAAATAATTAAATATTTTATTTAGTTTTTTCCATCTAATATAAGTTTCTAAAAAAATTTGGCTGAATGATAGTAGAAATATTACACCAAGAGCTGGATAAATAAATTTGGAATGATTAGTCCACCATGGAGTATTAAAGAAGAATAAATAGCCGTCAGCACACATCAGGAATAAACTCGCAAAAAGTACATATAATGAATAATATAAGTTAATTCTATCTTTTACCGATTTATATAAATAAAGATTAAAAATAACAACAAACAGAAGCAAACCATATAACAACCAGATTATCAGTTCACTCTTATTATCTAATTTTTCAAAAAGTAGTTTATTAACTATTGAGATTGGCACAAAATTAGGCTCACCATCATTAAATACATATAAATAGTATGAATAAGATGTTTTTGGCTTTAGTGTAAGTTCAAATAAAAAATATCTGTGGTATATTTCGCGTGATTTAACATTCTCTGTCTCGCCAGTTATAATTTCTCTTTTCTTAAGATTATTAGAAAATTCGTAGAATCTTATCTTATTAAGATCAGGATTAGCTATATTAAGAATATAGTGTAGTGTGATGTTTGAAGTATTTTTAATATCAAATTTTAGCCAAAAAGCAGAATTTGAGATTCCAAAATTAAGTTTATTCTCAGTATTTTTTTTAAATTGGTTTAAATAAGGTGAAGATATGACTTCTTCAATAGAAAGATTATTAGATTTATCCTCAAAAACACTAATATTAGTTAATATTGGTATTTCTGACACTGATTCATCTATATAAATTGTATCGTTTGATGAAAAAGACAGTTTAGTAGTAAGTAAAGTGGTTGCTAATATATAGAATATCAGCATTCTCATTTTTATATATTACGCAATAATTAAAAAATAACTGGTTTTGCCCCGGAGTCAAGTTATAAAATTATAATGAATATATTATATCTTATATAAATGATATTAATCATCGTTTTTATTATTTACTTAGTATTAATTCTAATATATTAAATAAATCTGATAATATGGATAAATCAGTTGTTATTACAGGAACTTCCTCAGGTATTGGCAAAGCATGTGTTTTAAATTTGGATAAACATGGATTTAAAATTTTTGCAACAGTCAGGAAAACAAAAGACTATAGAAATATTCAGCGTGAGACTTCAAAAAATGTTATTCCTTTAATTCTAGATCTTAGTGATGAAAATTCAATTAAATCAGCATATTCAATTGTTTCAGCCAATGTTGGAGAATCAGGTCTGTCAGGATTAATTAATAATGCAGCAATTGCTATTGGCGGGTCATTGGAATTTATGTCAATAACTGACATTCGGAAACAATTTGAAATAAACTTATTTGGTCAAATTGCTATGATTCAAACATTTCTTCCTTTATTAAGGAAAGGAAGCGGACGAATTATAAATATAAGCTCAACAAACGGTTGGGTATCTTTTCCTTTCATGGGGGCTTATTGTGCCACAAAATATGCTTTGGAAGCCATTAGTGATGCATTAAGATTAGAATTAGAAAAATGGAAGATCCCTGTATCAGTCATTAATCCAAATAAGATTATTTCTCCAATTTGGGAAAAATCAATTAGTATTACTAATAGCCTTTTTGAAAAGCTTCCCCCCGAAGCAAAATCCTATTATGATACAATTTTATCTGGCGTGATAAAAACAATTCGCAAGACTGCGTATACGGCGCTCACTCCTGATATTATAGTAAAGGCAGTATTTCACGCATTAACGGCAAAAAAGCCAAAAATACGCTATTTACCTAGTTTTGAAACTAAGATATTATTTTTAGTCTCTAAAATATTACCAAAAAAGATGTTGAATACAATAATTAAAAAAGAAATGGGAATAAGATTTTAAAATTTGCCTTTGTTCAATTTATATTTTATTGTATAATACTTTGAATTTTTTCAGATCTTATAAATTAAATGTTGTTTTCTTAAAAGTATATTTAAATGTATTTTCTTAAAATGGGTAATTTTTTTTTCATAATATTCTTTCGAATGAATATTTTTATAAATATATATCAATCCTTTAATCATATCTTCAGCTGTTAATTTCTTATGAATAATATTAACATCAAATGCTGTATAATTACTCCAGTTTGCAGGCAAAATTCTGTTCTCTGCTGCAAGTTGTTCACGAATTCTTGTTCCCGGGAATGGTGTTAAAATGGAAATTTGTGCATTGTATAAATAGTTATTTTGTACAAAATCAACTATTCTTTGAAAAACAGATTCGTCATCTTCATTAAAACCTATAATAAATGCTCCCATAACTCCAATACCATATGATTGTATCTTTTCAATATATTCTACATATCTGTTTAATTGTTTACTTTTCCAATTATTAATATCAACGTGTTTAAGAGTATTTTCTGAAAGGCTTTCAAGTCCTATAAATAAATGGGTACAACCACTCTTTTTAATTGACTCTAATAATCTGTCATCATGAGCAATAGAAATATCAGTTTCGGCAGTATATCTTATATTAAATGGTATGAGTCTTTCCAGCAATTGTCTGGCAAATATTTTATTTACAAAAGCATTATCATCTGCAAAAATTATGTGTCCTTCAGGATATAATTCCTTTACAAATCTAATTTCTTCTATAACCTGATTGATTGATTTGTATCTATATTTGTATCCATAAACTTTTGAAGCTGCACAAAAGTTACAATCATGAGGACAGCCCCTTGAACTTTGAATCCAATAATAAGAATAATCCTTCCCTTTAAGCAGATCATATCTTGGAATGGGAGAATTAATTAAATTGACAGGTTTTTCAGATTTATAAAATTTTTTTAATTTGTTATTTTTAAAATCATTAAGTACTTGCTCCCATAAATATTCCGCTTCTCCTATTACCACACAATCGGCATGTTCTATAGCTTCATTTGGCAACACGGTAACGTGAATGCCCCCGATTATTACTTTTACTCCTTTATTTCTGAACGTATCAGAAATCTCATAGGCTCTGGTTGCCTGCTGAGTCATACAAGTGATCCCCACTATATCGTATTTTATTGAGAAATCAATATTATCAACGTTTTCATCAATAATATCTATTTCATTATCAGTTGGTGTTAATGCTGCAATGACAGTTAAAGCAACGCTTAATCCGGACCATTCCTTTTTGTATGTGTCAATATATTTTGATTCTCTCCAGAATTCATTTACCAATTCATTCTTACCCAGAAAGCTAGATTTTGGAGATATTAATCCTATTTTCATATTTTATGGTTTAATCTTATGGGTCACTGAATTCCCAGACTTTGGGCAACTTCGTATTTGTAATATTTTTAATGCACCATTCCTTAAAAGATTTCTGGGCATCTCCACAGTGATTTCTTAATCTAATTTTTGCGCAGACAATATTACCCTGTATATTGGAATACCTGCCAAATATTTCTACTGACTCAACATCTTTATATAATTTTAGGTAACGCTCTAATTCTTTAGGGTATATATTATTTCCGGCAACGTTTATCATATTCTTCTTTAATCCCCTGAAAT
>CAZFHF010000321.1:0-3910 GCA_964518655.1 uncultured Bacteroidales bacterium
ACGGTCTGATTATCAAATTCATAGAATTTAAGGAGATTGTCAATCATTTTTCTTATATCAGTAGCCATAACCTTTAAGTATCATGTTTCAACTTTGCTTGTTGCCAACGGTTAGGTACATGAACAGTTGTGTGGCAAATTCGCTATGACCGTGTTAGGCATCGTAATTTGGTTCATTGTTGTGTGCTGTCATATTTGACGTACCTAAAATCGGGCAATATCATTCAAACAATTTCAGATCAATAGTTTCGCCCATCATTTTGTATCCTGTCTCATTAGGGTGAAGAAAATCACCTGAATGAGCTTCAGGCAGGATGGTCATAGTATCTGCCGGATTACGCAGAACCTTATCGAAATCAATAACCGCATCGAAACGGCCGCTGCTTCGAATCCATTCATTGACCTTATTTCGGGCTTCTTCACGATAATCAGCATAGTAAAACGAATTACCCAGTGGTGTAATTGTAGCGCCATAAACAAGGATGTTCCTGGCATGGGCATCATCTATCATCTTTTCGAAAGCTTCAATCAGGTCGTCAGCAATCTTTGACGCCTCATTTCTCCCCGGAGCCTGGCCAATATCATTTGTCCCTTCCAGCATAATTAACCAGCGCACCCTGTGCTGTTTAACAACGTCGCGCTCAAACCTGTCAAGGGCTGAGGGTCCCAGGCAAAATCGAAGCGCGCAATTACCGCCAATGCCTTGATTGAGAACAGCTACGTTGCGGGTGGCAGGATTTTCCAGAAGACGCTCTGCCAATATATCCGGCCATCGATTTTGCTTGTTTGTACCTGAGCCGCGTCCATCAGTAATGGAGTTGCCAATAATTACGACTGCAGCAGAGGATTCGGGTGCTTTTACATCAATTCCGTTGATGATGTACCAACGATCTGCCTGGGCAGCACCCGTAAAGTCAATCGCAGAAGTGTTGTCACCCTCAAGCAGATATGAGGTAGTTCGGGATCCAGGATGGCCTGTCACATCCGGAGATGTCTCGCCGAAGTAGATTGTGATTGCTAAATCCATCCTCGGTTCCAGATTGAATGAAAATGGATCTGAGGCAATTGCAGCGCCCGGATCCATGGTGACCTCTGGCTTACTGTTAAATTTCAATTCTTTAATTGTAGATACATCAATAGCGCCGCCTCCTGTTGAGACAGCAACCTGTACTGCTTTCATAGTAACGGGGCTTGTGCTGAATTCATTTGAGAATCGTACTCTCAGGCAGTCTCCTCCGAGTGAGACGCGGACCACCTGACGCAATGTATTATTGCTCAATCCCGGCTCAGGAGGCATATTACGGGGTTCAACAAGCTGTGGTGCAGCACTCCAGGTACCCACCCATACTTTTGTTGAATCAGATACGCACATGTGATCTGCCGGATCGGATACATCCGTTGAATCTGATGGGTTGGACATTCCCATTGAATCAGAGTTCGTATATCCGAGAAGAAAAAATGTGCATAGTAATGCACCCAATGCAGGTATTGCTGAGAGTAAATGATAGAAAGACCGATAACTTTTGATAAAGTTATTGTATAAAGAACTTGGTTTATAAAGCATGGTCAATATTATTAGTAGATTATAAAGATAATGTATTATTCCGTGTGTCTATATACAGGATTTTCTTTTATTTGTCTGCAGTTATATTTTTTAACCAAATTTCAGCTAACTTCGGCCAGGTTTCAGCTGCAATATTTCCGGACCTCAATCCATATCCATGTCCTCCATAAGGTAGAAAATGCAGCTCAACGGGAATCTCTTTATCCCTTAATGCAGTTGCCATGACAAGAGAACTATTCCCATACATATCATCAGCTGTTCCGAAAATAAACATTGGCGGAGTATTTTTATCTACCTGCAATTCCGGACTAAGGCTTCTGTTATTTCCCATATCCAGATATGCGGGATAAATTAGTAAGGCAAAATCAGGACGACAAGATATTGAATCAATGCTGTCTATTTTAGTATAAGTTTTCTGAGTAAAACCGGTACTGGCACGGGCGCATAAACTTCCACCGGCAGAGAAACCCAACACTCCTAATTTACCCGTGCTTATGCCTGTCCTGCTACGTACAAGCCTGATTGCTCTCTGAACATCATACAAAGCTTCCTTTTGTTTATCCGGTACACGATATTGTAATACAAAAGCAGTAAATCCAAGTTTATTAAGCCATTTTGCTACTTCATAACCCTCCATGTCAATTGCAAGTATATTGTATGCCCCACCAGGACATACAATTACACCGATACCATTATTAACAGGTACCTCTGGTTCAAATACGATTAAAGCAGGATTTGTCACATTGGTTAATCTGGTAACATTACGACTTGTATCCGGCGTTTGTGCAGGATCATGTTTCGATTCTGTTTCACCCGGCACATTACCCGGCCATAAATATATTGTGTCCTTAGCCTGGGCATAATTTTCGATGTTCAGTAAAAAAACAAAGATTAGAATGAAAAATGTTTTCATATTTTAATGGTTTATATTTTTTTGTTTACTTGTCACACTGATACTGCGCCCCGCCTTTATTTTATAAGGTGTTGCAAGTCGTTGCACATTATTTAATGATCTGCTCCATTTTATTTCAGCTTTATCTCATCAAAATAAACTCTATAAATATTACCCATGCCATTTAGTATTCCAAATGCCAATTCTTCTATTTCACTTACGTTTTCTATTCTCTTATCCTTTGGCAATATTCTTTCACTGGTAAAATAAAAATTACCTCTTGAAATATCTATGAAGGGACAGTAATCCAGTTTATCGGAATTAATTAGAGGCCCCATATTTACTGCAGGTTTCCAATTATCATATTCATCCTTTTTGCTATAATACAAATCACCACCACCTAAATCGTCCTTCCTTCCATACGAACTAAATATTATTAGATTTTCGGCAGGATTAATATAGGCATTAAACTCATATGTTAATGTATTGATATTTGTGTCTAAAGGTTCTGCATCTAAATACTCACCATCAACATATCTGCTCAAAAAGATATCCTCACTGCCAATCCCATTTTCGCGGACAGAGGTAAAATATAGATTACCATTTTTGCTTATTGAGGGGAAAAACTCATCATTTTTTGTATTGATATTTGGTTGCAGTGGCTCTGGTTCACTCCATCCTGAATTTATTCTTTCCGAAACCCAGATATTGTAATCATTTCTCGTTGAGTTAGCCTTCATTGGTCTATCCGAAGCAAAATACAATTTGCTCCCGTTTACCGAAAAACAGGGCTCAATATCATTATACTGTCCCGAAAAACTTAGAATCTCTTTCTTCCCCCATCTGCTACCGGTCTTTTTAATCCTTACCAGGCATCGTTTCGACTGTTTATAATCACTTAGGGTAAAAATTATCTCATCACCATTAGGTGAAATTGCAATATCCCTTTCATACAGATTTGTGGAGACAATCCTCTCAGCAAATATTTCTACTTTATTGGGTGTGTTTTCTAATTCAATTCCAACTGGTCTATCCGATTGACATTGACTAAATAGAATAACAGATAGTAGTAGTATTAGTTTTAAGTTTTTCATTTTATAATCTATCGCCAACGGTTGATGGTATAGTAAGCTGCCGATTTCTAAGTTATTTCCTATCAGATTACACTTATTTTTAATAAAGATTGAAACACTTAAATCCATTCTATCCCGGCAATTAACTATACCGAATATTATCGGCTGTGTTTTGACATTATTTGGGTATTACATTTACAATTACTCGTTTATATCTCGTTAATGATGGTATTCCCTTATCCGTAACTTTCAGAATAAAATGAGCAGTTTCGTTTTTTTCAACCTCAGGAGCTATCACGTAAGCCCCATGCGCATTCTCCGCTCCACCAATTTTTATCAATTTTTTATATGAACCAGCCTCTGGATAGTTAAACCATAGGTA
>CAZFHF010000322.1:0-3899 GCA_964518655.1 uncultured Bacteroidales bacterium
CATAGGGATATATTGTATTGGCTACTCTGATAAGCGGGCCTGCAATTACCAGCGGATCATCATCACCAGACACCATTGAAGCACTGACATAACCGCCGAACTTACCGAGATAGGCATACTTAACACCAAGAAGACTGACCATACGATCTTTTTGCCCTGGCCCCCGGTGGTTATTCCATGATCTCCAAAAAGGGTGCGTGGCGTAATCACCTGCCCTTTGTCATCGACAAATTCAACTTTAATATCATATTTTTCTGCAGGGAAGTAATCGTCAATATCATAAAATACGTTGATAACATTACCGGCAAGATTATAATCCACATTCTCAATAACCTGTGAAAAACCAATAAAATAATAGGCAAACAGCATTACTAATAAACATGGTCTTTTCATATTATTAAGTTTTAGAATTTCGTTTTCCCGGCAATAAAAAATTTATGATCGTCAGCCTAAACATATTACTGTTATCCACTCCTGTTATTTGTAATAACCGGAAGATAAATATAATAATATTAATGAACAATTCAATAGCCATGCAGGGTATCCTGTAAGGCGTACTCCTGAAATAAAATGGCTTATACTTAAAGGAAGGCTGGGGCGGGCAGGTTAATATCCGGTAAAGCGGTTAATTTTAAAAACCCCCGTTTGGTTCAGCATCCTGAAATAAACGGGGGTAGTAGAACAATAATATAAGTATTATTTTAGAGCAGGTTCCGGTTAGCCGTATGATTTTATTCTCTTGTGAAAGTCATTATTTCATCTTCATCATACTCTCCGTTTCCATTATCATCCGTTTTAATAGTCAGTGTATTGCCGCTGACAATGAGCTTGCCTTCCTGGGTTGTGTCATCAGGTCCGTATTCATCAAAATAGTCTTCGAATTCCTCGGGATCTGTGACCGCGTTATACCACACAATTTCATCATCAAGAAAGGTCATAGTTTGCATGTTCATTTCTCTCACACCAATATCGGTAAAGATTAAAACAACATCTTCGCCATCAACGGTGTGTGTACCTCTCATTCCCATCCAGTCTTCCCAGTCGGGGAAATAACCTGTCATCCTTATCTGGGAAAGCATTTCCCATGTACTGGTTTGCAGTTTCATCTGCATCTTGTTTTCAAGAAGAACCAAAGGAACAACAGATAAAGTATCGGTTTCATAACTCACCCATGTGCCAACATAGGCCGGGGTACTTTTTTTATCCTCTTCGCACGCCATAACCAATACAATAAGCAGAACAGATACAAGATAATTTATTTTCATAATTTTTAATTTATTAAATTATTATTAATACAATTTATTAAAATACGATAATAAATACAAGATGTTTCGATATAAAACTAAAGATAATAAAACATTTCCTTTATCGGATAACAACATCAGGTTAATTTATTAACTTTCATTTTTGTTCTTCTATACTGAAAGTCTTATATTTAAGAATAAAATAAGTGGTAATTTCCAATTAGTATACCATGAATACCAGATCATTAATTTTAACAGGCATTTTAAGCTTATGTATTATCCGGATTTCTCTTTTGCATGCTGCGGAAAATATCGTCGATAACGGGGATTTTGATGGCGGGGCTATGACATCATGGACACTGTATTTATATGATCCTCCCAACATGTCAGCTACTGCGGAAGTGATTGATAACGAGTGCCTGATCTCAAATATTTCAGTTGCCGATGAGCCGGAAACGTGGCATATACAGCTTTACCAGACTTTCACAGAAATGCAGAAAGGAAAGCTTGAGGCAGGACAAACATATGAGCTTTCTTTTGACGCCCGGACCCTGTCTGGCAGTAAGAGCATATATGTATTCCTGGGTCAGAATGAAGGGACCTGGATGGATTATATACATGAGACAATCACTATCAACAACGAAATGCAGAATTATACGTTCCAGTTCACGGCTGATGAAGAGTTCTCGTTAGTAAGACTGCTGTTTGGGATCGGTATTGATGAGACAGGTGTTGTACTGGATAATATACGGCTGGAGCAAAAATTCTTAAAAGTCATGTCTTTCAATATCCTTGAAGGAGGAATAAGAGGGCTGGACACAATATTTCAGATAATAAAAGACAATGATGCCGATATAATATTAATCCAGGAATCAAGTACTGCAGATGATAATTTTAAAAATAAAGCAACGCAGGAAGGTTATTATTATGTTCAGAATGACTTACAAAAGGACTGGTGGACTGTTTTTCAACCTGCTGTTCTGAGCAAGTATCCGATTGTCTCTTCTGAAATATATTACAGGATGGTCTGCACAGGGATTCAGGTTGCACCGGGGGTGATTATCAAAGCCCACTCATGCCATCTCGGCGGGAACGGTTCTCCTGAACATTATTATCATATGAAGCAGATTGTGCGCGAATACCTGCGTTACGACAAAGAGCAGTTTCCTGTAATTTTTGGCGGAGACCTTAATGAATGGCCGGAATGGACTGATGTAACAGGGCAGTTAACTGACGCAGGGTTTAACCGGGATGTGTATGACAGGCTGGATTATATTTATTCATGGCAGCTTACGGCTGTTGAAGGATCCGAAAGGGTGGTAGGCGATATAAACGACGAGGACTGGCCTTCGGACCATAATGCAGTATATGTGGAATATTACATGCCTTCAGCTTTTGACCGGGAAACAGAAACTTTTACCCTTAATAATATTTACCAGGGTGTATTTAATATCAGTGCCGGCGATTTTGCCGGACATTTCCCCATGGGGGGACTGACATCTGTTAAGTTTTTAAAAACAGGGGATAAAGGGACACTTAAACTGAACTCAACGGCCGTCTCAGATCACCAGGCTGTTAATGTTGCTGACCTGGATACCCTGGCTTACCATAACACTGTAATTGGGATAGATGAGATTGAATGGCTGGGGATTTCAGGCGGTGATACGGCAAAAACCAGCTCTTTCCTCTATATCGAGAATCCAGGAGTAATAGATTCATTTGACCGGAAGAAATGCCTGTACGATGTGGATTTTCTGGATGACGGCACCCCATTATATTCTGGAAATAATGATGTATTTTTATCTACCTCCGTAAGTGAGCTTGCCGGTGCTGAATTTGTAAGGTTCCCGACATATATTGCTTATTTCCCGCATGACGACAGGTGGGACCATTACTTTTTGCTAAGACTGAAAACAAGCGCAACTTTATACCTGCCTTTTGATGACCGGAATATGACACCTCCCTGGTGGATTGAAGGATATTTTACCGAATTAACAGGTGAAACATTCTCCAGTGATGAACACGCTTACACTTTATACAGTAAGCATGTCAATGCAGGTGACTTTACTTTTGGTTCCATATATATGAACTGGGAGCAGAGGGAATATGTTGATAATATTTTCTTCATTGTGGTCCCGGATGAGACGTCCGCAATTCCGGAGGATATTACAGGGGATCTGTCCGCCGGCAGGGCTGTTGTGTACCCGAATCCTTCATGTGGTTTTTTTACATTGGACATCGGGGAGGAAATGGATGGTTATTTTTTAACAATTACTGACATAAGGGGGCAGAAGGTCGATTTTGTCAAGTACAATAATGGCAAGGTTTTGCAAATAGAAATACTATCTTCACCCGGAATATATTTTCTAACTATAACTGCAAGATACAGGAACCAGGTAGTAAGAGTGATAAAGTTATAAGCAGTATAAATGAAATAATAACAAACATGTCAGAGTAAAATAGCTATTAGTATTAACTATTAAAAAAATAAAAAAATGGATAAGAAAAAAAGCCTTTTATCTTCAGTACTTGTATCACTGGGAATAATTTTTGTGCTGACAACAAGTTGTAAGAAAGATGATGATGATAATATAACAGTAACAGATATAGATGGAAATGCTTATCATACTGTTACTATCGGAACACAAGTATGGA
>CAZFHF010000323.1:0-3826 GCA_964518655.1 uncultured Bacteroidales bacterium
GAAAAGAGCTGCTGATACCTAATTAATGCGGGGTATTATTTGTTGAAAGCTTATCTGTGCTTATACAGGTTAGCTATTTTAAATATACTAAAAGAAAATACGGTGAAGGAAGGAGAATCTTATTAATGGCTCCCCTGCATCACCATTACCAGAAACTCGACTATCCTGAACCTAAAATTGTCACAAGGTTCTGGATTGTAAGCATACTACTAGCTGTAATTACAATAGTGACATTAAAAATTAGATAATTGATGGAACAAAGAATTGTAATACTTGGGGCCGGAGAAAGCGGAACAGGAGCTGCTGTTCTGGCCAAGAAACAGAATTTTGATGTTTTTGTTTCTGATTCCGGCAAAATAAAGCCTTATTATAAGGAAATACTTTTTAACTATGAGATTGACTGGGAGGAGGAGAAACATACTGAGAGACTGATATTTAACGCTGATGAAATAATTAAAAGTCCCGGTATCTCCGAAAGATCTGATATAGTGCAAGCTATAAGGAAGAAAGATATTAGAATAATCTCTGAAATAGAGTTTGCCAACAGGTTTACCGATGCAAAGAAAATATGTGTCACCGGTAGTAATGGAAAAACCACCACTACTTCTTTGCTTCATCATATGATGAAGAAGGCAGGATTAAACGTTGGGATAGCCGGTAATATTGGCAGGAGTTTTGCCATGTCAGTGGCCGAAGATTACTACGATTACTATGTGCTTGAGATAAGTAGTTTTCAGCTGGATGGTATGTATGAGTTTAAGGCTGATATAGCAATACTGTTGAATATTACTCCGGATCATCTTGACAGGTATGATTATAATTTACAGAAATATATTGATTCAAAATTTAAGCTTACCCAGAATTTATCCGAAGATGAGTATTTTATTTATTGTTCTGATGATGAGATTACTATCAGGGAATTGGAAAAGATAGTAGTAAAAGCTAAACAATTAGGATTTACATTAAAGGAAAGGAAACAACAGGGAGCATATATCAGGAACAATAAAATAAATTTTGAGGTTGAGGAGGATCATTTTGAACTTTCAGTTGCTGATCTGGCGCTGAAGGGAAAACATAATACCTATAACTCTATGGCAGCGGGACTGGCCGCCAGTGTGCTCCATCTGAGAAAAGACGCTATTCGTGAAAGCCTCATGGATTTTGTAGGAGTTGAACATCGCCTTGAAAGATTTATTCAGGTGCATGGCATAGAATTTATTAATGATTCAAAGGCCACTAACGTCAACTCAACATGGTACGCACTTGAAAGTATTATTAATCCGGTAATCTGGATTGCCGGAGGTGTGGATAAAGGAAACGACTATTCCCTGCTCGAAGAGCTTATAAAAAATAAAGTAAAGGCAATAATATGTTTAGGTCTTGACAATTCCAAGATTCATAAGGCCTTTGATAAAACAGTTAATACAATAGTAGATGTGAAATCAATGAAAGAGGCAGTACAAACTGCTTATTTGCTGGGTGAAGATGGTGATACAGTATTGTTATCACCGGCTTGTGCAAGTTTTGATTTGTTTGAGAATTATGAGGACAGAGGATGGCAGTTTAAAGAATGCGTGAAAGAATTGTGATTATTATAATTATATAAATATCCGGCATTCCAATGTCAAACGAATTCAGGAAATATTTTAAGGGAGATCCGATAATCTGGGCGGTTATTATCGTGTTGTCAATTTTCTCGTTACTGGCTGTATATAGTTCAACAGGAACACTCGCATATAAATACCAGGGCGGAGATACCAGCTATTATGTTATAAAGCATGCAATATTGTTGCTGGTCGGACTGGTAATAATATTTGTAACTCATAGAATATCACATAAATATTTTTCCAGGCTTTCACAGGTACTTTTAGTATTATCGGTATTGTTTCTGCTGCTGACACTTTTTTTCGGGACAAGCATTAATCAGGCTTCCAGATGGTTGTCAATACCCGGAATAGGACTTACATTTCAAACATCTGACCTTGCCAAGCTGGCGTTAATAATGTATGTAGCAAGAATGCTGTCAATTAAACAAAATAATATAAAGGATTATTACGGAGCATTTATCCCGATACTGGTTCCGGTATTACTTGTATGTATGTTGATATTGCCGGCGGATTTATCAACAGCGATTTTGCTGTTTTGTACTTCTTTCATATTAATGTTTATAGGCAGGATAAACTTCAGGTACTTATTTATTTTCGCTGTAATTGTTACTGTATTTATTGGATTATTTATTGTTATTGCCCTCTCAAATGAGTGGGAGGGAAGAATAGGTACGTGGAAAAGCAGAATTGAAAGCTTTGTTGATAAGGAAAGCCAGGAAAATTACCAGATTAACCAGTCGAAAATAGCGATTGTATCAGGAGGAATAATTAAAATCAGGCCGGGAAAAAGTGTACAAAGAAATTTTTTACCTCTGCCCTATTCTGATTTTATATATGCTATAATCATTGAAGAGTATGGGCTGGTTGGCGGAGTAATTATAATGTTTCTGTATTTGTATTTACTATTCAGGGCCGGAGTCATAATAAAAAAATGCAGCTGGACATTTCCTGCATTTCTTGCTATGGGGCTTACTATTCTTATTGTTTTGCAGGCAATGGTTAATATGGCAGTAGCAGTAAATATTTTTCCTGTAACAGGCCAGCCTTTGCCATTGGTAAGTATGGGTGGTACATCAATGATATTTACATGCATTGCTTTTGGAATTATCCTGAGCGTCAGCAGATCAACAAGAGCACTAACTGCAGAAACTAATGAAGAAGAAGGAAGCAAAGATGAAAATATTGATTAGCGGCGGTGGTACCGGGGGACATATTTATCCTGCAATTGCCATCGCAAACGAACTAAAGAGAAGGGATGAAAATACTGAAATATTATTTATCGGGGCAGAAGGCAGAATGGAAATGGAGAAAGTGCCGCCTGCAGGATACGAAATTGTTGGACTGCCCGTAAGGGGCTTCATAAGAAAGTTAACTATCAGAAATATTGCAGTAATATATAAACTGTTGATTAGCTTGATTAAGGCCAGACATATTATAAGGGAGTTCAAACCGGATTTAGCAGTTGGCACAGGAGGTTATGCCAGCGGCCCTGCACTTAAATCTGCAGCAAGAATGGGAATACCTGTATTGTTGCAGGAACAGAACTCTTATGCAGGAATAACCAACAGGATTCTGGGTAAGAAAGCTGAAAAGATTTGCGTTGCTTATGATCATATGCATAAATATTTTCCCCGGGATAAAATTGTATTAACAGGCAATCCTGTCAGGGAAGAAGTACTGAATATCGAAGGGAAGAGAGATGAGGCATTGAAATATTTTAGTATTTCAGGAAGAAGGAAAATATTACTTATAATAGGAGGCAGCCTGGGAGCACTGACAATAAATGAAAGTATTGCTGCTAATCTTGATTTAATAGGTAAAGCAGATATTGATGTTATTTGGCAGTGCGGAAGTCTATACTTTCATTCAATGGAGGAAAGGCTTAAGAAAAGTAAAGTTAGCAATATTAAGCTGATGGATTTTATAACAAAAATAGACCTGGCATATTCAATTGCTGAAGTAATAATATCCAGGGCCGGGGCCATAGCAATATCAGAGCTGTGTATCATCGGAAAACCAATAATACTGGTGCCGTCACCAAATGTAGCAGAAGATCATCAAACAAAAAATGCAATGTTCCTGGTTGATAAAAATGCAGCGATGATAATAAAAGATGCTGATGCCAAAGGTGATTTGATACCTGAAGCCATTCAGCTTATAAATAATGAAGAAAATAAAAAAACAATCGCAGAGAACTGTAAAAAACTGGGAATAAGAAA
>CAZFHF010000324.1:0-3816 GCA_964518655.1 uncultured Bacteroidales bacterium
CAATAAACTATGCCATTAAACATGAGCTACCCTCAGTGACACTGGTTCATAAGGGAAACATAATGAAGTTTACCGAAGGTGCATTTCGCGACTGGGGTTATCAGCTTGCCAGGGAAGAATTTGGAGCTAAAGTCATAGGTAGCGGTCCGTGGTGTTCATTTATTAACAAGATAAGCGGCAAAGAAATTATTATAAAAGATGTTATTGCAGATGCATTCTTACAGCAGATACTGACAAGGCCTTCCGAGTATTCTGTTATTGCTACAATGAACCTCAATGGTGATTATATCTCAGATGCACTGGCAGCAATAGTCGGAGGTATAGGTATTGCGCCGGGTGCAAACATCAACTATGAAACAGGGCATGCGATATTTGAGGCAACCCACGGCACTGCACCAAAATATGCAAATCAGGATAAGGTAAATCCCGGCTCATTGATTCTCTCAGGTGTTATGATGCTGGATTATTTAGGATGGGAAGAAGCAGCGCGAAAAATTGTTAAAGGTATCCAGGCAGCTATTCTGGCCAAAAAGGTAACATATGATTTTGAAAGGCTGATGGAAGGCGCTGAAAAACTTAAGACCTCCGAGTTTGGTGACGAGATAATAAAGAATATGTGATATGAAACCCTGTATTTAATCTCCCATGCATGTGCCTACTGACCTGGCACTTTGAACCCATGGGTGATCAACAGGCACAAACTTCCTCACACCAATAACTTTTTCAAGAGGTACAGGCCTGGTATAGTTGCCTCGTGCAGCAACCATAACTCCGTATACTCCTTTGTCAATGTACTCGGCACAGGATGTTCCCAGGTTGGTTGCCAGCAGCCTGTCAGCAGCGCTGGGTGTCCCTCCCCGCTGAAGATGGCCCAGTATTGTCACCCTTGATTCAAGGCCTGTTACTTCTTCCAGTATATTTGCCAGTCTCATCGTGTTTCCCTCCTTTAACGACCTTAAGGCAGTAAGCTCTGATTTCAGCTTTGCCTTTGCTTCCTTATCTTCTGTTTTAGCTATTTTATCTTCAAGCTTTTTTATTGCTGTAGCTTCTTCCTTGGATAATGCACCTTCAGCAACCGCAACAATACTAAAAGGTGAACCGTATCTGCTCCTTTTAAGTATGGATTCTGCAACAATATTAACATCGTACGGTATTTCAGGAATAAGTATTGCATCAGCCCCGCCGGCAAGACCCGCTCCCAGTGCCAGCCAGCCTACCCAGTGCCCCATAATCTCCACGACAATAATCCTGTGATGACTGTGAGCTGTACTATGCAGCCGGTCGATAGCATCCACAGCAATACTCAGCGCCGTGTCAAAACCAAATGTCGTATCAGTCATAGCAACATCATTATCAATAGTCTTTGGCAGAGTAATGATATTCAGCCCTTTCTTTACCAGCTCATATGCGTTCTTCTGCGTCCCTCCGCCTCCAATGCATACAAGGCAGTCAAGATGATGCTTCTCATAATTTTCAACAATCACACTTCTCATATCCATGGTCTTCCCTCCAATAGGCATTTTATGCGGCTTATCCCGGCTCGTTCCCAGGATTGTCCCGCCAACAGTAAGAATACCTGACAGCGTTTGCCTGTTAAGACGAATATTACGGTTTTCCATTAATCCACGGAAACCATCTCTGAAACCAATCACCTGCATATTAAACTGACCGTCCGCAGACTTGCCTAAGCCCCTGAGTGCGGCATTTAAGCCCGGACTGTCACCACCTGATGTTAATACACCAATATATTTTGCCATATTATTTAATTTTCTAATTCAAATTAAAAATACTAAAAATGAATGATATATGAAATTTTCTTGATTCCATTGCTCCGGAATGCTGTAAAATTGCCGACTTATTTGCCTGTGCCTCAAAATTAAGTATTATTATAAATATTACCATTTGAAAAATTATGACATAAACTTTTCAAGTATTTTGTTAATTTATTAAAAATAACAGTATCTTTGCACTGAAATTAATAATATGTATTTGATTAAACTTTACCATCCACAGACAGGTAATAACCTCGAATATAATATTTAGATAATTGAAATAATCTGAAATTTATAGAAATAACCGTAATAAATAATTGTATTATAATAAAACCCAGATTGCTATATTTGTTTAAACTGTAAGAAATTTCGTTTTTATGTTAAATACTCGCATACTATACTTACCTGAATAAAGTTTTCCACTTATATATGACTTTTATTTTAGTATAAATATTAAAAATAAACTTAATTATGAACATTTATGTAGGTAACTTGAGTTACAAAGTTGAAGAATCTGAATTAAAAGAACTTTTTGAGGAATTTGGAGAAGTGACTTCAGTAAAAATTATTACTGATAAATACAGTGGTAGAAGTAAGGGTTTTGGTTTTATAGAAATGACAAATGAAGATGAAGCTAAAGCAGCTATTAATGAGCTTAACGGAAAAGAGATTGATGGCAGGCAGGTGGTTGTGAACATTGCAAGACCAAGACGTACTGACGATGACAGGAAACAGGCTGAATAATAAGACACATTAACTCTATAGTATAAAAAAACAGTATCCGGAAAAGTAAACCCGGATACTGTCAATATTTTAAAGGGATACCTGAGGTGTTTACCTGATATTACGGAAATATACCCCTTAATCTGACTGCACTTGCCACTCGCGACACAGCAATCATATATGCTGCTGTTCTAAGTGAAACTTTTTCTTTCCTGGAAATAATGTAGACTTCCTCAAATGATTTTAGGATTATCTTTTTTAATTCTGCGTTTACCCTGTTCAAATCCCAGTAGTAAGCGTTTATATCCTGTACATATTCAAAATATGAAACAATAGCACCCCCTCCATTGGCAAGTATGTCAGGCACAACAATTATACCTCTCTTCTCCAGGATAGCATCTGCTTCAGGCGTCGTCGGACCATTTGCGCCCTCAAGAATGATCTTGCAGTTAACATCATTTACATTATCTTCAGTGATTTGATTTTCTGTTGCTGAGGGGATGAGTATATCACACTCTAATTTAAAGAATTCTTCATTAGGTATAACCTTAACGGAATCATCCTTAAAATCAATTAACTTATTGCCACTTGCCACCCATTTGAGCAATTTATCAACATTTATTCCTTTTTCAGAATATAGTGTTCCATCATACTCAGAAATAGCAATTACTTTGTTCTTATTTTGATATAATTTCTTGGCGATAATTGATCCCACCTTACCAAAGCCCTGCACTGCTGTGGTTAATTTCTTTAAGTCATATCCCAGTTTTTCGCAGCACCGTTCAACAACAAAAAAGAGCCCTGTTCCCGTTGCTTCACTTCTTCCCGGTGAGCCACCTATTTCTATCGGTTTACCTGTTACCACTCCGGGAATTGTCTTTCCGCATTGCATAGAGTAGGTATCCATAATGTATGCCATGGACTGGGCATTTGTGCCTACATCAGGTGCCGGGACATCTTTATCCGGACCAATGATATTTATAATCTCGGCAGTATACCTTCTTGTAACCTGTTCCAGTTCTCTCCTGGATAATTTCGCAGGATTTACGCACACACCTCCCTTTGCTCCTCCCAGAGGCAGGTTATGAAGACTGGTTTTCCATGTCATCCACATCGCTAAAGCTTTTACTTCATCAAGTGTAACCAGATCATTGAACCGTATGCCTCCTTTACCGGGACCCCTGACCGTTGAATGCTGGACACGGTAACCTTCAAATATCATGGCATCACCGTTATCCATAACAACAGGTATTGATACGATTAGTGACCGTTCAACTCTCTTTAGAAAGTTGACAGTATTTGAATCAAGATTCATCTTACT
>CAZFHF010000325.1:0-3810 GCA_964518655.1 uncultured Bacteroidales bacterium
CCAAAATTAAAGAAAAAAGTTTAAAGCCAAAATTTAAGCTGCATATTTTTAAAAATTGCTAAATCTGAAATTAACCGGAATTTCGAATGATACTTTAACAGGTTTTCCTCTTTGTTTGCCCGGTATCCATCTTGGGGAAAGACTCAGGACTCTTAACACTTCCTCATCCAGACTTGGATCGACGCTCCTTATAATTTCAGCATTTATCAGGTTCCCTTTTTCGTCAATAACAAATCTGACTCTAACAATACCTTGTATTCCATTTTTTTCAGCAATTTTTGGATATCTTAAATGTTTGGCTATGAAATGTTTAAAATCATTTGAGTAATCCCAGTAAAACTTTGGCATGTCCTCGACAGATATAAATACATTATTATCATCCGTAACAGATTTTTCATCAGGGAAAACAGGCAGGTTAAACATCATATTTTCCCAGGCCTGCATATTGTCCATCACCAGAGGATCGTCAATTATCTGATCATTAGATTTTATTACTAGCAAATCAACAGGCTTTGGAGGTGCCTGGACAGGAGGAAGGGGCTTTTTAAGCTTTACGTTTGGGATATAATCGTCCTCAAAATAATCAGAACCGGATATTACAAGTTTCTGACTATTTTTTACTGTTGACGACTCCAGAATTGTTAAAACCAGAAACAGTGCAGCAATAATACCTAACTGGAAAAACAGGAAGCGCTTATTTTCCAGGTTAGCTTTATCTGTTTTCACTGGTTTCATGATTACGGATTGTTGTTCAATGAGATATCTACAAATATCATACCATTATCACATGGCGGGGTATTATATTTTTTAGAGTATCACTGCATTATTCATTATATTTTCATTAAAATTTATATTTTTGTGTTTTAAGGGGATGTAGCTCAGTTGGCTAGAGCGCGTGAATGGCATTCACGAGGTCAGGGGTTCGATTCCCCTTATCTCCACAAGAGGGACAGTCCTCTATGGGCGCTGTCCCTCTTCAAATAATAAATCATGGGAATAAAAATTAAATGTCTTGTCACTGCACTAATCTTTTTATCAGGAGGTTATGCCAGTGCTTTTAATACAAATAGTATTACACCGGATAGTGCAGAAAGTTACCTGGTAAATTATTGCTATGATATAATGAAGTACCAGACATTCGGACTATCATTTATATTGCCGGCTAATATTGCTTCGGATGAAGCATATGCAGGAGGGGGGATCGCTGATGATTATATATTGATTGAAATTGATAGTTTTTCATTGGATTGCGATAATTACTATGTTGAAAGCTTATGGGAGAAATATTATGCAAGCATAGAAAGATGCAACCTGTTACTGGGAGGTATAGGAACATCAACAGGCGGCGATTACGACAGGTACGCGGCCGAAGCGAGATGCCTGAGGGCTTATTTTTATTTTTGTCTTGCAAGATATTATGGAGGTGTTCCGCTCTGGACCTCAGATAGTACGGGAGAGTTTAACAGTCTACCAAGAGCCAGTTTATCAGAGGTATATGATCAGATTGAAAATGACTTATCGGAAGCAATACCTTATTTGCCCCAGCGCTCGGAGCTGACAGCGGAGGAGAATTTCAGGCTGACGAGCGGAGCAGCTCGGTCTCTTCTGGGTAAAGTCCACTTATTCCGGGAAGAATGGGAACAGGCTGCGATTCAGCTTGAGAATGTAATAAATTCAGGGCAATACGGACTCCTGGATAATTTTTCTGAAGTGTGGGAAACGGCCAACGAATTTTCATTTGAGTCTATTTTTGAAATTCCCTTTGCTTCTGTTCCTGAGGATTTGGATTGTGGTAATTATGACGTCATGCTGATGGCATACCGTGGAGGGATTAGTGCAGGAGATACGTATCGCGGCGGATGGGGACTTGGTCCGCTTACACCCGATCTGGTTGAGGCCTATGAGGCTCAGGTTGATACTGTCAGACTTAAGGGCACTGTTGTTGATGAAGCGACATTACTTGCTGACGGCTGCGATATAATGACAGAAGACAGCAGGCATTATACAGGGTATTTTAATAATAAGTACGCATCTCTGGCAGCTGACTATGTTCATGATTTTTATTCGGAAAAGAATGAGATCATTCTTAGATATGCTGACGTTTTGCTAATGTATGCAGAGGCAAAATATCACCTCGGTGATATTTCAATGGCACAAACATACCTGAACATGGTGCGCCAGAGAGTAATCCTGAATGAGATAAGTGCAAGCGGTGAAGATTTGCTGCAAGCCATACAGGAAGAAAGGCGTCTTGAGCTGGCACTGGAAGGAGACCGGTTTTTTGATCTGGTGAGGTGGGACAAAGCATCAGAAGTGTTGGCCGATGAGGGATACAAGTCATATAACAATGTATGGCCTATACCGCAAAGTGCATTTTATTTAAATCCGGATCTTGTACAGAACCCGGGATACATTACTCCTGCAGGACTAAAGACTAAAGGTATAACAGTAAATGATCATAATTTGCAGGTTTTTCCAAATCCGGCCAGGGGAAAATTAAAATTACGTTTTAACCTGCAGCAGCCGGGGGATGTGATTATTTCAGTTTATTCATTTACGGGCCAGGAGGTTAAAAATTTTGAATATTCCGGACTGACTGCCGGTGCAAACTACGTTGAAGTCGACGCAGTGGGCATTAATAACGGCGTTTACATGATAGTTTTAAAATCCGGAATAAATAAATCGGTTATAAATGCTGTTATATTAAAGTGATTATAAATTGCCGGGCCAGCTTTGCATATTTTTATGAGCCTGCAATGTACCCGTCACCGGCTGAAATATATCCGGAAACCTAAACTCAGACTTATATCCGAGGTAGGATCATAGTCCGTGTATTTATTATAAGTATATCCCAATATTGTTTCCAGGCCTATGCTTTCATTTAAAAAAAATGTACCTCCTATTCCTGCGCTACCGGTTATTGAAGTGCGTGATTCTGTAGTATCATCATATATCATTGACCAGCCGTCTATTCCGAATGCCCCTTTAATGAAGAACATAAATTCGGAAGGCGGTCCGAAGTAATACCTGATAAAAGGAGTTATGCCATAACTAATACTTCTGTAATCTTCCTCTGTTAAGAACGATAATGGAATGCTTGCTCCTGCCGCCAGGTTGTCCGCCAGAAAGTAACCCATAGCAGGATGAATGCTTATAGTAAAGTAATTATTATCAGCCAGAAAATGCATACCTGTACTTGCTCCACCACCCAGCATCCAGGTTCCTTTTTCTGTCTGGCCGTATGAGCTTAACAAAACAGAACATAGCAAGGCGATTGTCAATGCTTTTGTTTTCATGATTACTTGTTTTAGTATGGTTGTTAATTTATAAATAATTACATCTAACTTTCATATGAACGTACCGGGAAAAATAATATTACAATATTAATGACTATTATCCAACATTTATCTGGTAATTATTCATTAATTGCCATATAAACCTTAATTTTAATCATGAATTAGAAACCAGCAAATAATTCCTAATTATTGAGCAGGTACATAAAAAGGCTTATTGAACAGGGTGAAAATCAGCACCTTGACTTTAAATTTGAAATCTCTGATTCAAAGAAGATCGCCCGTACATTTTCAGCCTTTTCCAATACAGGGGGCGGCAAATTGCTCGTCGGGGTGAAGGACAACGGGGTGATAGCCGGGATAAGGACCGAGGAAGAGGTGTATATGATTGAATCGGCTGCAGATATATATTGCAGGCCCCCTGTTAAATATTCAACAAAAAGGTGGTTTGTCGATGGTAAGTGGATCCTGGAAGTGACAATAGAAGAAAGTAAGAAAAAACCTCACTATGCCAGGA
>CAZFHF010000326.1:0-3791 GCA_964518655.1 uncultured Bacteroidales bacterium
ATTACTGATTGTCTGGGATACTTTTGTTGCATTAATGTCTGCAGTACCTGAACAGGAATATTCACCGTCTGACCATGTCCATGTTGCAGTACCTGTGAAACTGCCTCCATCTTCGGATAATGTGCCGGAAAAATCAATTGTATTAGTACCATCCTCTTCATCATATTCACCACTGAATGATATGGCACTTCCAACCAATGAACCTGTAAAGTTTGTACCCAATGAAGAATATACAATTGTGAGGCTGCTGCCAACTTGTTTAATAGCGACAATATCCATTTCATCATATGGATATACTTTTCCCCAACAATCCCCATTTATTGTCTCCTCAACTCTCCAGGAGCCTGATATGTTCATTCCTGAAGGACTGCTGCTATTTTTGTCACAACTATTTAACATTAACATTAAAAGGGCTGCAACTATTACCAAATTGTAAAATCCCTTTTTACTATAAGACATGACATTAATGTTTTTCATTATTGGATTATTTATATAATGTTTTTTAAATTTTTGAAATACAAATATAGAATATTTAATATCTTTATTAAGCTAATAATGATCCAAAAAGGATTAGAATAAATACTAGGCATAAGATTCATAAAAGTGAAAAGTATTTTCTATCTATATTTCATATATTTTTTTTATCACCATAAAATTATATTGGAGGTATAATGAAATCAATAGTTTTTATTATTGTTACATTCTTCTGTATTTCATTAATTGCAGATGAAGAAGACAAAAAACCTGATTATTTAAATCCTGAATTACCTGTTGAAGCAAGGGTGAATGATCTTATATCCCGCATGATCCTTGAAGAGAAGGTATCACAAATGATAGATAATGCAAGAGCGATACCTCGTTTGCAGATCCCGGAATATAATTGGTGGAATGAATGTTTACATGGCGTTGCACGTGCCGGAACCGCTACTGTTTTTCCACAGGCAATCGGGCTTGCAGCTGCGTGGAATGACAGTTTGATATATGAGATTGCTGAAGTTATATCTACTGAAGCGCGGGCAAAACATCATGAATTTATAAAAAATGGGGATTACGGTAGATATAAGGGTTTAACATTCTGGAGCCCAAACATTAACATTTTCAGGGATCCGCGATGGGGCCGCGGACAGGAAACATATGGCGAAGATCCGTTTCTGAGTGCACGATTGGGAGTGGCATTTGTTAAAGGATTACAGGGTAATAATTCAAAATATTTAAAAGTTGTTGCAACGCCAAAACATTATATGGTTCATAGTGGTCCTGAACAGGGCAGGCATGCTTTTAATTCGGTAACAAATAAGAGAGATTTATTAGACACTTATTTACCAGCCTTTGAGGCATGTGTTAAGGAAGCCGGAGCTTACTCGGTTATGTGTGCATATAACAGATATAATGGAGAGGCATGCTGTGGTTCCAATGGTCTGTTGCAGGAAATCCTTCGTGAAAAGCTGGGTTTTGAAGGCTATATTGTATCAGATTGTGGGGCTATTAAAGATATATTTACCAATCATAAGCTTGTTGAAACTGATTACGAAGCCGCCGCACTCGCAGTTAAATCGGGAACAGATCTGAATTGCGGCAACGTTTATGATACAGCACTTATTGAGGCTGTGAAACAGGGACTTATCACAGAAGCTGAAATAGATATTTCAGTTAAACGGCTTTTTACAGCCAGGTTCAAACTTGGAATGTTTGATCCTCAGGAAACGGTTCCCTATGCTCAAATTCCCTTTGATAAAAATGACTGCCCGGAACATCGCCGGCTCTCAATCAGAGCTGCCCGCGAATCTATTGTACTGTTAAAAAACTCAGAAAATATTCTTCCTCTTAAAAAAGACTTGAAAAGAATTGCAGTTATCGGGCCAACTGCTGATTCTTACGATATGCTGGTTGGAAATTATAATGGAACACCATCTGAATATATAACTCCTCTTCAGGGTATAAAAAATAAAATGCAGGGTAATACTGAAGTTATCTACGAGCAGGGTTGCCACCTTTATAAAGAAGGTGCAATTCCCTATGTTTTATCGTCAGATATACTGAGTTATGAAGGTAAACCAGGCTTAAAGGCTGAGTATTATAAAAACATAACCCTTGAGGGAGAACCATTTCACACCAAAATTGATAACTTACCCAGGTCCAATTTAATATGGGGAGCATGGATTCCTGAAATTAAGCGGGGAATGGATTTTTCAATAAGATGGACCGGGACAATCACAGCACCTGTTACAGGAGAGTATAATTTTACCGTTGAAGGTGATGATGGTTACCGCCTGTCAATTAATGACAAAATTCTCATAGAAGACTGGGCAGATCATGATTTTACAAAAAAGAGCAATCATATATTCCTGGAAGAAGGAGAACAATACAGCTTCAGGCTGGAATTTTTTCAAAGTTCAGGCTGGCCGTATCTTGCGGTTCAATGGGAGCTAAAAAATGTTGATCATGTCAAGAATGCAATTGACCTTGCATCGGGTTCAGATGCAGTTATTTTTATCGCCGGAATAACTGCTGAACTGGAAAACGAGGAAATGTTTTTAAACATCGATGGATTCAAAAGAGGGGACCGAACAAATATAGGATTACCAAAAGTACAGGAGCACCTGTTAAAAGAAATCCATAAAACAGGCAAACCAATAGTGCTGGTTCTTACCAGTGGCAGTGCATTGGCTGTAAACTGGGCAAATGAAAATATTCCGGCAATTTTACAAGTATGGTATCCCGGGCAGGAAGGAGGTACAGCATTGGCAGATGTGTTATTCGGAGATTATAATCCTGCAGGCAGGCTTCCTGTTACATTTTATAAATCTGTTGATCAGTTGCCGCCGTTTGAAGATTATAATATGAAAGGCCGTACTTACCGGTATTTTGAAGATTCTCCATTATTTTCCTTCGGGCATGGATTAAGTTATACCAGGTTTGAATACAGCAATCTCATTATTCCCGGCAAAGTTAAGGCCGGTGACAATATTAGTATTTCCGTGGAGGTGCAAAATGCCGGAAGCTATGGTGGTGATGAGGTTATTCAACTGTATGTGAAAGACATCGAAGCATCTGTTCCGGTGCCGTTAATATCGCTTCAGGGCATGAAACGTATTCACCTGGAACCCGGGGAAAAGCAAACTATAGAGTTTACACTTACACCAAGGCAGTTGGCGGTGATCAACGAAGACGGCACTTATACCGTAGAACCCGGTGATTTTGAAATCGCTGTGGGAGGTGCACTTCCGGGGACAAATCCGTCAACTACCGAAGTGCTTGTTAAAAGACTAAAAATCAAGGGAAGTTCTTTTATTACAGAGTAATAATAAACAAACAGGTTTATTTAACTATACCTTATAATTAACTATAAACTTTTTACTAATACTTTTCTGAGGCAGTTAGGACAAATAATGTTAAACATGTCCTTTCTTTTTATCTCATCCTTTATATCAACAGCAGTGTCTTTGGATTCGGCTAGTTTAAGTTTCTCATTCAGCATATTCAAATTTAAAATCGAAGCATAAGCAGTGGGACCGAGTTTTTTATGTAAGTATTGCAGATGTTCTTTTGTAGTAATAATAGCACCACAGCTTTCACAAACCAGCAGTTCTTTTTCCTGCTTTTCTATAACCTGGCTCCTGTCAAATACTGCCAAATCATATATTTTATCTGATAGTTTAACTCCTTTGCCTGTAATGCAATGGTCCTGACACTGTCCGCAAAAAATGCACAAGCCGTAATCTCTTTCAATAATCCTCAGCTTTTTCTTTTTATCGTCCTTAAAAGTAATGGCATGCGGGGGACAAACATTA
>CAZFHF010000327.1:0-921 GCA_964518655.1 uncultured Bacteroidales bacterium
GCCGTTCAAAGCATGGTATATAACAGGATGCAGGTTGAGAGATGCCTGAGGTACGCCTTTGAATATACAAGGAAAAGAAACAGGAGAAAAACCCTGGCACTCTGTGGTAAGACAAATGTACTTACCTATACATACGATCTGTGGGAGAGAGCATTTCATGAAGTAGGAGAAAAGGATTACCCGGATATTAAACGTGAATATTATCACGTTGATGCTACCTGCATGTGGATGGTTAAAAATCCCGAATGGTTTGATGTTATTGTTACAGGTAACATGTTTGGCGATATAATAACCGATCTTGGTGCTATTACACAGGGGGGAATGGGCATTGCAGCAGGTGGAAATATCAATCCCAATGGTGTTAGTATGTTTGAACCTATCGGAGGATCAGCACCGAAATATACAGGTAAAAATATTATTAATCCACTTGCATCAATATGCTGCGGAATAATGATGCTTGAACATCTTAATGAGGATAAGGCAGCACAGGCAATTGACGAGGCAGTGGCAGATGTTACTGCAAATAAGATCAAGGACATGGGTGCCGGCAAAATGGGATACTCAACAAGCGAAGTGGGAGATTTAATAGCAGAAAGAGTATAGAATATCATTTTAAGACCATACCCACCAGGGACTGTGCAGATAATCCCCGTAAACAATAATATCAAAAACAGCATGGCCAATCAATGGAGGTAATACATTATTTGAGTATTCCCTGAGAATACTGAAAAAAATACCTGCGAATATTGTCCATTTCATTAAAAAGAATATGTCAGTATCGTAATGCCACTGGTGTGACATGAATAATGAGCACTTATAGGCAGTATGCCCAAAAACTGCAAAAACCATTGATAATAATATGCTTATTTGCCTGGTGTAACCCTGGATAAAGCCGCGAAATATTACTTCTTCCAGTGAACC
>CAZFHF010000327.1:931-3426 GCA_964518655.1 uncultured Bacteroidales bacterium
TAATGCAGTTAATAATGCAATGTAAGTTAGTCTTTGCGGTAAAAGAGAGCTGTGAAGGTATTTTCTGTAAACTATGCCAATTAATGTTCCGAATAACAGGGAGATGATAAGATATAGCAATACCCTGCCGGAAACACTATTAAAACCAAATAATAATCTGACTTTTTCCACCGAACGCGTGTTTCTGATAATAATGATCGCAGCTGCCAATAAACCTGCCATGGAAAAAACAAAGGGTAATAACTTCCTGTGAGAGAATATTGAAAATATTACCAGGCCTGCCACGCATATAAGTGACTCAATTAAGACCAGGTATTTAAACTTTACTGATTGGTGCATAGAAAACGGTTGAAATTAATCAGGATTCGCTGGTAATAAGTATAAATATTCAGAACACAGACCAGCTTTTCAACTTTTTGAATAATATTATCCCAAGCCTGATAAATATAAGCGCCGGGATTATAAGAAGTAACCACCCTGAGCCAAGACACAAGCCCCTGCTTGGCACAATTATACAATTCGGGATTTTATCCCTGATTTCGTTTATTTGCACATGATCAGAGTATATGCTGTCTGGAAGTGAAAGATAACGCAGGCTCTTCAAACCATAAATTGAACTAATATCAATATCAGTATCATAAACCGACATACATGCCAGGTTTTTCAGAGGCTCAAATACTGCAGCATTTTTGACATTCCTGCAGTTTACCAGTTCTACGACCTCGATATCTTTTTGAGCGCCTGTTAATTTATTAATTTCTTCTTCTGTAATAGACGGATTAAAGGCCAGCCATCTCAGGGAGTTCAATTTATACAGAATATCAATATCTGTAATATTTTCACAATTAATCAAACTCAGGTGCCTCAGGTTAACCAGTTCTTCCAGGGTATCAATGCTGGTTATTAAGTCGCAGTTTGACAGACTTAATTCCTGAATATCAGGAAGTTTGCTTAAGAAAATGATGTCTGTTATATCTGACTCCATTATACTTACAGATCTCAGGTTTTTGTTTATGATAAACTTGCCCGAATCCGGCTGATTCATATTTGTCAGTATCAGTTTTTCAAGTTTTGTAAGCTTTGATACAATATTTATATCCCAGTTAACTCCATATGAGTCACCTGCATATATATATAGCATTTCCAGGTTTTTTAAGTTAGCGATCTTATTCCGGGCTTTATTGTCAAATTCACAGTCAGGTGCAGCTAACCATGTTGGATTAAATAATTCTAAAATATCGCTGATAACAGGGTTTTCTTCCCTGATAAATATTCCTATATCAGGTTTGATATCGGCCATTTTTTTCAGGTATGGCACAAGTGTATCAGTGACATCAGCAGTAACCGCAATATAACGTAAGTCATTGATTTCTTTCGCATCAAGATTTTCCAGCCAGTTTAGAAAATCCTCATTTCCAGTTATTTCCAGCGCTATTAACTTATCATTCAGAAAAAGCCCAAAATCCTGCCTGCGAAAATTAAGGTAATCACCATCAGATTCCTTATACCTGTAAAATGGCAATTTGTCATCTTCTGTGAATATATATACCAGATCGCCGTCGATCATAGGCAATGCGGAAAGGCTGTCTTCATTCTGACCTGCAATCCATGAAAAATCAGATTTTGTAAAATTAGCATATGCATCTCCACCTGTCAGTTTTACTATTTTAAAATGTTCTGTTTTCTTTTCTGTGCTGACATAAATTCCAATAAAGGTTATCAGAATAATTGCTGTTATAATTAATACTATTTTTTTCATCTGCTTAATATTTTTACTAATTAGAAAATACTTATTGTTTTTTCCCTTTAGAAATTCCTTATAACAATTCAATAGGATAAAATTAATAATAATTTTTTATGTACTTCTTTTTAAATGTGCCTGATAATTATAATATTAATACATCCCGGTTTTATTTCAGAAGTTTGATCACAGAGCTCACAACCTCCCGGTTTTATTTCAGAAGTTTGATCACAGAGCTCACAACCTCACCCTCTGCCTCAAGCTCCGGATTGACACTTATAAGCCTCATGCTTTCTGACATTATACCATTCAGAAATCTGATTGATAAATCCGGATTAGGGACTGAGAATTCCTTGTTCTCAATCCCTTTTTGTATCAATTCCCTGAATAGTTCGTTATATGCTTCTTTGAAAGCCAGCTCGGAAATTTCGTATTTATATTTGAATTCAAAGGCATCATTCCCGCTTTTAAGCCAATTCCGGGTTTCACTGAATATCATGTATATAAGCTGTCTTATCTTTTCTTCATACAAGTCATATTTCACAAGTTTCCTGGCCATTGTGCCACTGAACCTCCTTGCAATCTTACTTATAACATAGTAAAATATCTTTTCCTTACTGCTGAAAAATTTGTAGATAGTCTTTTTACTTACTTTAAGCTCACGGGCAATGTCATCTACTGATGTCTTTTTAAATCCGAAATGGCTGAAGTGCTTTTCAAAAGTATTGACTATCTGGTCTTTTTTTATTTCTTC
>CAZFHF010000327.1:3436-3769 GCA_964518655.1 uncultured Bacteroidales bacterium
GAATTCATTTTACTGATTTTATAAAAAACAAATTTAGTATTCAGTTTCCGTTATATCAAAAAAAATTAAATATTTTTTACAGCAATAAGCAGGTCTTTAATCAGCTTTTCAAACTCAGGAACAAACAGGGGAGTGTTATTCCTGCTAAACTGCCGGCTACGATAAATGGAGCCAGAACTTCGATGATTATGTTTTTTGTTTTCATTGTTTTGAATTTTTTAGTTAAACAAATTTTCATAATAAAGAAACGAAAAACGTATATAGTATCCATTATCAAATTCGTTATATTGAATTAATTTTTCGGTAAAACGCACTTTTTTACCGGTGAATTGA
>CAZFHF010000328.1:0-3767 GCA_964518655.1 uncultured Bacteroidales bacterium
TTAATTTTCTAGCCAGGATCTCATTGGCATCAATTATTATAGAATTACCAATTCTCCTTTCAGAAATAGCCAGAGGTATTTCAGTGCAGGCAAGAATAATAGCATCAGCTCCCTGTTCTATCAGTTTTTTTGTTATTGATAAAAGTTCATCTTTAGCTTTTTGTGTTACCGGATTTGAATTTGATTTAATACCATATTGGGGATCCCAGATAACATTATGTACTGAGTGCTGCGTCCTCTCATCTGTCTCAATTATATCTATACCACTCTTAAGGAAAGTGTCTTCATATATTCGTGATTTATAAGTACCATATACTGCCAGTATACCAACTTTTTGCAACGGAGGAGTAAATTGATTAACAAATTCCAGGGTCGAATCAACGATACTGATAAGCTCAATATTTGATTTGCTATTGACCCATTCCTTAACAGGATTGAAGATTAATGGTGAATGTGCGGCATTGCATGCAATAGCAAATATGTTTGCTCCGGCAGTAATTAAATTCTTAATCCCCTGAATTATTCCGGATGAAGGATTTACAGTACTTTTCCCGGTTATATAGTCAGTACGGTCGGAAATAAGTTGCGGTACCGAATGAAGAATTACCGGCAGATGTTCATAATCATTTTCTGCAATAGTGTTATCGTTTATCTTACGTACCAGATCCAGTCCGGCATAAGGCCCTATTCCTCCAATTATTCCGATGATTTTTTCCGGCATCATTGTATTTCAAAATGTTTATTATGGATAAAATCATACTCTTTATAATATATAATATCCAGTATTTTTTTAACCTTTAGTACATCAAGGATAATATTTGCATGTAATTTACATAATAAATCATGATCTGGCTTACCTTCTGTAAGTTCATTAAACAAAGGATTAGGCCGGTTCAATATTTTTTTAGTTGAACCAATGATAAAAGGATCTTTATACCATTCACGGTAATCAAGGCCACTTCCCCTGATTAAGGTTTTTGCCAGGGCATAATATTTATTTGTTTTACCGATTAATGTCCTTCCGGTTTGATCAGGAATTAATCCCAGGGGATAACTTTTTCTCAAAATAAGTTCTCTTAATATCCTACGGTCAAAGAAAAAATCATCCTGCCACCTGAGAGTATTTGCCATTGCCCATGGAAAATATAAATAGAATGATTTTTTTGTTCTGTTTATTGACTCAAAACCCCCGCTGGGTGAATGTCTGTTGTAAATGCTCTGATGAAAGGAACGGATAAAACTTATGTTGTCTTTGAGCTTGTGTTTTTCATAGAAATTTGCGAAATATTCTGTAAAACCAGGCATTTCATTTTGAATAAAGGAATTATAAAAATATTTTTTGGCTTTGCTCTTTGTTTTGAAGAGGGCAGCTAATATTTTTTCCTGCCGTGAAGAAAATTTTAGTTTGTTGATATAGTCAATTAAAAACTTAATTTTTTCGTCTTTTGTATTAATATTTTTAAATGCTTTCCATTTGTTACTGTCGTTACTTATAATAAAACCATTACCACCGCAGAACATATAATCAAATTCCGGCAGTTTATCATAGGGATTTTTAAATACCTGATTGTTACTTAAAGTATTGTTCCTGATATCAAGAGTCAGCCTTTCATCAAAGTTTACAGGTTTATAGCTGATATTGTGATGATTAAATTTCAACTCTCTGGCGATTTTAAGTGCACTGTTATGTGAAGCGGAATAAAATAGCTTTCCTGGTTTTGAATTACCTGTTATGAATCCTTCAACTTTAAGATCAGATTCACTGGCAAATAAGGGTATCAGGCGCGAATCAAGGCCCCCGCTATTACCAAATCCGAATTTTTTATCAGGATATTTGCTTTTCAAATACCTGAATAATGATGTTAAATCCTGATCCAATAACTCAACAGCATCACCTGCTTTTATATTAATATCAGGATTGTGTTCAAGACTCCAGTAGTTTGATATCTGTATTGTATTCTTTGTCAGATCGTATAACAGTTTGCTTGCAGCCGGCAACTGGTTAATATTTTGAAAATAAGTTTCTGATTCGTCAGGAATCCTGCTAAAGTGGAAAAAGGATTTAATAATTGGAATATTCAGTTTCAGATCTCCGGGATCAATGTTTGTAATAATCAACCATAGATTGTTTGATATTATAAAGGTATTTGATTTGTGAAAGTAATATAGCGGTAACATTCCCAACTCATCATTCCTTACAATTATCTGGTTTTTTGCCGGACAGTAACACAGGATATTATAAAAACCGGTAAAATTTTTAAGCTGGTCCTGAATTAAAGCTGTACCGGGATTTATATTCCTGGTTATTTCCCCTTCAGCTAAAGTTAAATTATCATTTTCAGCAGAAAATTTACCGTTATAATATATTCCTTTATATTCGATCGAATCTGTAAATTTTTTATTTGAAAGAATATATTCCACCAAAAATGATTCTTTAATTGTTACAGGTAACAAAAATAATAAAATCAATATAATGACAATTAATGAAATATATTATAAAATACATAATAAAGGTTAAAATAAAAGTTTATATTTTTAGTATCTGTTTTGTTCATTATATATTATGATATTTGTTGGGCAGTAATAAAAATATTGGATTTATTGTTCAGGCGAGAACAGGTTCTGTAAGATTTCAGGATAAGATTGTCAGGGAATTTCATAAAGGGCGGTCAATTCTGGAAATATTGATTAAAAAACTGTCCGTCTTTAGTGATATACCGATTATAATTGCGACAACCACAAATTCTGAGGATGATAAAATAACAGGCATAGCAAAGAATATGGGAGTAAATTATTTCAGGGGAAGTGAGAATAATGTTTTAAAGAGGTTCATTGAGGCTGCACAGGAATTTAATCTTGATTATATTATAAGGGTTTGCTCGGATAATGTTTTTATTGATGCAAACGGACTTGAAGAGATTATTTCAACATATAAAAAATGTCCTGTGGATTATTTAAGCTACATACTGTCAGGAAACAGGCCATCAATAAGGACGCATTTTGGTCTCTGGGTTGAGGTTGTAAGCCTGGCTGCGTTGATGAAAGTTTCTGAACGGGCAACTCATACAGCATACTTTGAGCATGTTACCAGCTATATATATGAACACCCGGAAGAATTTAAAATTGATTTTATAAATGCGCCGGAAGTCGTATATAGCAGGGATGATATAAGGTTGACTATTGATACGGAGGAAGATTTTACCATACAGCAAAGACTATATAATGACCTTGATTATGATAACAGAAACCTAAACATTAAAGAGATAGTGAGTTATTTAGATAATAATCAGGGAATACTGGAGAAAATGAGACACCAAATATCACTAAACAGAAAATGATGAAATCTACATATATCATTGGAGAAATCGGACAGAATCATAACGGCTCTGTAAAGATAGCCAAACAGATTATTGACATTATTGCCAAACCTGTAGTTGATAAGCTGTTTAATGAAGTGTTGGATCCGATAAATGCTGTGAAGCTTACGAAAAGGGATTTGGATCAGGAGCTATCATCTTCTCAGATGATGAAACCATATACCGGACCAAATTCTTTTGGTAAAACATATGGTGAACACCGCGCTTTTCTTGAATTATCCGATGAAGAGCATTTCGAGTTATATAAATATGCCAGGGAAAAGTGGCTGGACTTTATCGAGACGTTATGTTCCGCAAAATGTCTGTCAATGTTCAGGTATTTTATTCCTGACAAGCTTAAAGTAGCATCACGTGATCTTACAAATCACCCGTTACTGGAAGCACTGGCCG
>CAZFHF010000329.1:0-3758 GCA_964518655.1 uncultured Bacteroidales bacterium
TACACAACCCATATTCTAGGATTATTTGCTGCCATATGGAAACCTGCGGGAGAGAAAACATGAATCAAGAAGGGCAGATATAATAGTTGTTACAAAAACTCCAGAAAAACTTAAACCGATAGAAAAAAAAATATTTATCAAAGACCTTGAAGCGTTGCCATACCAGTTTCTGTACTTTACAACATACAATTACAAAAATCCTGAGCCTGTATTTGAAGAATGCACCGGCAGAAAACCGGACTTCCGGCAGATAAAACAGGATAAAGCATCAATATTGCTTGTAACAGGAATAGCACGACCTCAGCCCCTGGTTAAATTCCTGTCAGGCTACTCCAATAATATTGCGGAAATGAAATTCCCTGACCACCATGATTACACTATGCAGGATATCAAGAGAATCACGGCAAGTTATAATAGGTTAGGCGGAAAAACCAGGTATATATTCACCACTGAAAAAGATGCCTGCAGGTTCAGGGAAATAATGAGAATTGACAAAGAGATATGTTCTGAAATGTATTATATCCCTGTTGAAGTAAAGTTCCTTTATGAAGGGGCAAAGAAATTCAACAGGGACCTGATAGCTTATATTAAGAATATAAAGAAGATCAATAAGCTTAATAAATAGTAATTTCAATATTAAATAATCCGATATGTTTTTTAAGGTCGCTGAACAGGGGAAAAATGAATTCTGGAGGTATATTGTTTCAATACTCCTGATAATAGCGGTAAGTATCCTTGGGCAGGTGCCCCTGGCACTGTTTATTGTGTCAAGGATAAATAATCTGTCGGACATTGACAGGTTTCAGGAGAATTTTAATTTCAATGAAATAGGTATTGATCCGAATATAGGATTGCTTATGATGCTGATCCCGTTCATCCTCTGTTTCCTGTGTTTAATTTTTATCATGAAAATTATACATCAAAGGCCTTTTCTTTCGGTGCTTACAGGACATAAAAGATTCAACTGTCAGAAATTCCTTTTTGCTTTTATATTAATGTTCCTTCTCCTTATAGCCGGAGATATTGTAATATATTTAATGCATCCTGATAACTACCAGCTGGATTTCAACCTAAGGTTATTTATTCCGCTGGTGATAATTGCAGTTTTTCTTCTTCCTTTTCAGACAAGCTTTGAAGAAGTTTTTATCAGGGGCTACCTTATGCAGGGTATAGGATTACTTACTAAACATAAATGGATTCCCCTGTTAATAACTTCCATATTATTCGGATTACTGCATTTTACTAATCCCGAGGTCAGGGAATACGGATTCTGGGTGACCTATCCGTATTATTTCGGGTTCGGGCTTTTTCTTGGCCTTATAACTGTGCTTGACAACGGCCTTGAGATCCCCCTGGGCATACATGCGGTAGTAAATATCTATGGCGCTACTCTTGTAACCTATCCCAGCTCAACAATACAGACACCTGCAGTGTATTCAATGAAAGAATATGATCCTCAGCTTATGATGGTTATGTTCATTATTGTTGCAGTAATATTTATGATTGTAGCAGCTAAAAAATACAAATGGACATTAACGGGGACAATAAAAGGGACAGCGCCCATAAAGAAATGTTAAATTTTAAATTCAAGAGCGACAGACACCTTTTTGAAATAACAAATATCAAAACGCAAATCACAAATAAATTCCAAATCTCAAATCCTAAAATTCAAACCTGCCTTTGCCCAATCCTGACTCAGTCCGAAGAAGGCGGAAGCAATAAAACAATTTTGCAATTCAACAATTTAACATAATATCTTACCTCGCTATTAACTCAATTAGGTTTTATAACATACTACAGCTAAAGCAACCTTTTGATTTGTTGGTAAGAATTTTGTATATTTAGATTAGTAAATAATGACTATCAAGTCAGAAATTTCAGATATCTTCGTAATGCCAAAGGTCTCTATAAATTATTACAGTAATTTCAAAATGAAAATCCCTAAGAATTTAATACTGTTTAATATCCTGTTTTTACTGTTGATTTCTTTCATCTCATGTAAAAAAGAAGAAGAAAAAATTATGATGGTAAAAAATAACAGTATCTCAGATATTTCATATACAACTGCTAATGCCAGCGCAACAATAATAGATGCTGGCGAAGGTATTGAACAGCACGGACATTGCTGGTCAACCAATGCAGAACTTACAATAATTGAAAATGAAAACATGACTGAAAATGGCCCGATAAATAGTGCGGGTACATACTACAGTAATTTAAGCAACCTTACACCCGGCACATTGTATTTTGTCAGGGCTTATGTTATGAAAGGGGCAACAGTTGTATATGGTGAGGATATTCTGCAATTCGCCACTTTGTCAATGGGCACTCCTGTGGTAATCACTGGAACATCTTCAAACATAACAACATCCGGTGCAACAGTAAGTGCCACTCTGAACAGTCTTGGCGCAGGTGCATCATCAGTAACCCAACATGGTCATTGCTGGTCAAGTAAAACAATAACACCAGTAATAGAAGATAATGAAAATAAAACATCTCTTGGCTTAAGAAGTACAACCGGTGATTTTGAAAGTGAGCTTATTGGCCTGTCGGCAGGCACAAGTTATTATGTCAGGGCTTATGCTACAAATGATGCCGGAACAATTTACGGAGATACTTTAAAATTTACAACCATTGAACAGTTAACTGCCGAATTCGATGCCGACCCAAAATCAGGCTACATGCCTTTAAGTGTGCAGTTCACTGATAATTCAGCAGGCGATATAATATCCTGGTTCTGGAACTTCGGAGATGAAGAAACATCAACTTCTCAAAATCCATTACATACATACAATGCTCAGGGAAGTTATTCTGTAACATTAACTGTTAGTGATGATAATGGTTCAGATTCTGAAACTAAACATGATTATATTATAGTAAGTGCCAGTGGTGCTGCTCCCATTGCGGGTTTCACAGCCAGTCAGACCTCAATCACCGAAGGAGAAAGTGTAATTTTTACAGACCAGTCCATAAATGTCCCTATAACCTGGTCATGGACCTTTGGTGACGGAGGAATTTCCACAGATCAAAATCCTACATATCAATATAATACTCATGGAACTTATACAGTCAGCTTAACAGTGAGCAATAGTTTTGGCTCAGATTCCGAAACTAAAACTAATTATATTACAGTAAGTGTAAGTGGAGTTGCTCCGGTTGCTAATTTTACAGCCGATAAAACATCAATCACTGAAGGGGAAACAGTAAATTTTACAGATCTATCCACAAATGGACCTACAAGCTGGTCATGGACCTTTGGTGACGGTGGAACATCTGCATCTCAAAATCCTTCTTACCAGTACAACACTGAAGGAACCTATAATGTTACTCTAAATGCAACCAATAGTTTTGGTTCAGACACTGAATCTAAAAATAATTTTATAACCGTTGAAATAGAGCCACCTGAAACTGTCACTGATTATGATGGCAATGAATATAATACTGTACAGATAGGTGACCAGGTCTGGATGTCCGAAGACCTTTCATCTACCCATTACTCTGATGGTTCTGCTTTAATTGATGGAACTGGGGCTGGTGATATAACTGACGATTATACAACAAAATATTATTTTGCTTATAATGATAACCAGGGCAATGCAGCAACATATGGCAGACTATATACCTGGGCGGCAGTAATGAATGATGCTTCGAGTAGCAACAGTAATCCAAGTGATGTGCAGGGTATATGCCCGACTGGCTGGCATGTACCAAGTGATAGTGAATGGAAGCAATTGGAAATGGACCTTGGTATGACCCAA
>CAZFHF010000330.1:0-3749 GCA_964518655.1 uncultured Bacteroidales bacterium
CCCTCTCCCGAATTCCTTGATCTCTGCGATAAAATGGGATTCCTGGTAATGAACGAGGCTTTTGATGAATGGGAAGAGCCAAAGGGCTAGATACAACACGGATATCATAGATATTTTACTGAACACTCGAAATCGGATCTGGTATCTATTATTCACCGCGACCGCAACCATCCGTCTGTTGTATTGTGGAGCGCCGGCAATGAGGTTGCTGAACAGGCAACCGAAAGGGGCCAGGAAGTGCTTGGTAAACTGGTGGAAATATTCCATAAGGAGGATCCTACAAGGCCTGTGACCGTGGGCAATGATAAGATCGTCGCCGATGACGGCCCGGCACGACTTCCTTTTCTTGAAATGCAGGATATCGTGGGATATAATTACGCTGACCGCTGGCATGAACGCAGGGAGTTAATTTATAGCATTGACAGGCATGACCACCCTGACTGGAAAATAATAGGAACTGAAGATATTTCTGTGCGGGGTGTGCGCGGTGAATATTACCTGGAATACGATAAATTACCTTCATGGCCTGGCTTTTCAAGGGATTACAGGACAAGCATGATCCGCGCCGAGAGATTGTGGAAATTTACAGCAGTACATGATTATGTAATAGGTAATTTCATGTGGACAGGCATTGATTATCTTGGGGAAGCATGGTGGCCCAGTAAGAATTCCAGCTCAGGAGTCATAGACCTTTGTGGTTTTCCCAAAGACGGTTATTACTTTTATCAAAGTCAGTGGACAAGCAAGCCGATGATCCATATGTTTCCCCACTGGAACTGGGAGGGCTATGAAGGGCATATCATTCCGGTCATTGTCTGCACTAACTGCGACAGTGTTGAGCTCTTCCTGAACAGCAAATCTTTCGGTACAAAATCTTATGTGTTCCCTCAGCAGGGCAATTCGGGAAGCTGGATAACATACGGGAAGCCATTTATCATAGCAACAACATCTGAGCCGCATCTTTCATGGGATGTTCCTTATGAGCCGGGGATACTGAAAGTAACAGGTAAAAAAGGGGGTAAAGTAGTCTGTGCAAAAGAAATCCATACTACATCCGGTCCTGCTGCCATACGCTTGTCGGCTGACAGAAACATAATAACCGCAGATGCACAGGATATAGTTCATGTGAAAGTTGAAATCATTGATGAGAACGGACTGGTTGTTCCTACAGCAAACAATATTGTGGAATTTATGGTTGAGGGTGAAGGAGTGCTGGCCGGTACTGATAATGGCAATCCGAAAGATATAACTCCCATGAAAAGCAAGCATCGCAGTGCCTTCAACGGACTGGCGCTTGCTGTGATCCGCTCAACTGAAAGAAGCGGGGACATCCGTATAACTGCTGTTTCTGAGAATCTTAAAGGTGATGCTCTGCAAATTGCTTCACAAAAACCGGATAATGCTTTAATAACAGTCGAGAGTTTAAAGTAAAAATTACAATTTAAAAATATTTTCCCAATGGACATAACAAATAAAATAAGAATGCATAAACAGACTAAATACTTACTTTGTTTATTAATGTTCGCATTATTTTCATGCATATCAAATTCATCAAATAAAACTTTGGTTACTAATGAATCATATATCACTGAAAATATCAATTTTTACAGATGGATACTATTGAGATTTTTTATCCGAATGGGATTGAGTATGATGAAGGGAAATTAATTATAGGTGTAAATGGTGATTATCCCAACATTATGGAATAATAAGTTATATGGATACAAGTATAATCCAAAATAATATATTATGACAATGGGAAATAAAAAGTCGTTGATGGTCATTTGTTCATCAGCAGTTATATTTTTCATGGGATTTGGTTGTACACGTAATTCAGGGAAATCAAATCTCCCTGCAATTCGCGAGTTGGCAATAAATAATAAATGCCCTTTATCTTTAGTCACAATTATCCCGAAAGATAAAACTATCACATTCCTTATGGGAATTACGGATGAAGAGTTAAAAGGCCAGCCCGTATTGGAACATGAGGATTATTATACAGATGATGAACAGCCTGCCCATAATGTCATCCTTACTGTTCCTTTTGAAATGAGTCGGTATGAAATTACGAATGAGCAGTTTTGTGAGGTAATGAACTGGTCTATGAGAAAGGATTATTCAAGTATTGATAATGGAGACCTGGCAGGAATTAATGGTATGAAATACCTGGGAATTACTAATTTGGATGGCGGTGAAGGCTCATACCTGAATATTCAATTCGGTATACAAATACAAGGCGATATCATCTATCCTCACGAGGGATGCGAACAACAACCTGTTCATGGAGTGGCCTGGTACTGTTCCTGCTGACAATATCATAGGCTATTTAACCTGGCCATATTTTCAGAATCTGTCAGGCAGTTTTGCTTTTGAAGACGGTTATTATATAACTCCGTGGGACAGAGGAAATGAAGAAGGGTATGAAGGGATATCAGAGACCGATATTTATGAGTATATAGATTTTTCGGTTTCTATGTAAACATTGACCCGGGCCTCCCCGCCCCGACGCCGAAATAAGAAACAATGCAGACAGAAATTAAACAGCTGGATTAATGTGTTGTGAAAATTTGTAAATTGCAAACAAAAACAATAATACTTATAATGAAAAAACAAATATATCTGACAGCAATCATGATTGCACTGATTTTTAAAACAGGATACGGACAGGCATCCATGCCTTTTCCCCGGAATGTTGATTATTCATTTGGCTTTAAACCGGCTACAATAACAAATAAAGAGGCTCTTAATTCTTACAACAGGTGGAAAGAGATGTTCCTGGTCAGATGTAACGATGGTCATCGTGTCATATGCGAACAACAGGATGAAACGCGGGTGGAAGCAATTGGTTTTGGCATGATCCTGACAGCTTATTTCGGGGATAAAGAAGATTTTGATGGATTATACAAATTTTACAAAAGCAAAAGAACAAAAAATGCCAATAATATGATGGCATGGAATGTAAGCTGTGATGGGATTAATGATCCGGGAAGCGCCACCGACGGAGATATTGATGTTGCTTTTGCATTAATTACAGCATATAACCAATGGGGAGGAGATTATTATAAAGAAGCTAAGGATGTTATACAGGTTATTAAAAACAGCGTTGTGGTAAAATGTGACAGCCTTTTAGCACTCGCCCCCGGTTATTCCAGGGCGTCGGTAATTAGGCCGGTATGGGGAGGCTGCGATTTAACGGATATACAATATTATACACCGGCATTCTTCAGGATCTTTGCTGAAGTTAGTGGTGATAATGACTGGAATAAACTTGCAGATGATACATATACTATCTTGAATGCTGCTGCTCACCCGGAAACAGGGCTGGTACCTGACTGGCAGTCAGTAAGCGGTATTCCCGGAGGAAATTCAAAACGTATTTCATACTTCCGTTATGATGCCTGCCGTGTCCCCTGGCGTATAGCTTTGGATTATTTATGGAATGGAAATACACAAGCAAAGGAGTGGTGTGCGAAAGTAACTGATTGGGCAAACAACATAGGACCATCCAATATTAAGGACGGATATAACCTTGACGGCACAGAAAATAGTCAGGGTTATCACAATAGCGCTTTTGTCGGCGGATTTGCTGTTGCGGCAATGTGTAACAGCCAGGAAATTGCAGATGCTTTCGGAACAGAGATGGCCAAATTATACGAAACACACTGGTTTTCAGCCTCCACCCGCTCACTTTATTTATTGTCAATAACGGGGAATTTCTGGAAACCTGCTGTTTCAATCAAATAACTCAT
>CAZFHF010000331.1:0-3057 GCA_964518655.1 uncultured Bacteroidales bacterium
TGCCCGAGCTGCAACATTTTTGTATTCGTCCGTGATTTATTCCAACCAGTCCTCCTGTATAATCTGCATAGCCTGATACAGTACCTGCAAAATAACAGTTTATGATTTTTGTAGTGCCTGCTCCCGGGTCCGGAGCATCTGTTGCCCAGTAATTTGAGACCAGGCCGCCAACTCCCCATCCGCCTGTTATGCTTCCGCCAATTACTTTGCCGCTGTCAACAATACCGTTGAACAATGCAAAAACCAATGCAGCCACACCTGTGCTTTGCGGACAATCAATTACAGGATCAACAAGGATGATATTTTTCAACACACCGGGATAATCAACCAGTTCAAAGATTGCAACACCGCGTTCCGATGATTCATAGGTGAAATTCCTGATCTCATAACCGTTGCCGTCAAATGTGCCTGTGAAAGGTAAGTTTTCTCCGCCGTTAGCTTCAATACCGATAATATTAAATTGATCGCCGGAATAAACTGAAAGATCAATATCAGCAGTTTGCAGGAAATGCTTGTCCCAGTGATCCTGGTTTAGTCCTATTCCATTTAATTGCTCTGCAGTTTCAATCAGGAAAGGATCGCCTATAGTACCTGAGCCTCCGGCATACTGCGCTGTAAGATCAGTGTTAAAACCAATCAGTATAAACAGGATTATTAAGATTGTAAATCTTTGCTTTGATTTGCTTGACATCATATGATTGTTTTAATACAGACTTTATATTTTAATTATTATACCGGAAATGAGATATGCTATTTGTAAAGAAAGAATAATTATTCATGCAGGTCGACCTGATATATCTATTAGGTCTTATTTATTAAGGTTTAGGAATGAAGAACCGGGAAAAATCTATTGGGAATGATTATTGTTCCTGTATTCTTTTGGTGTTACTCCGGCATGTTTTCTGAATGCCCTGTTAAATGCTGATTTTGAATTATAGCCAACTTTGTAGGCAATTTCCAGGATATTCATTTTACGATTGGCAGGATCCTTCATTATTCTTTTGGATTCCTGAATGCGGTATGAGTTAACAAAATCGTTAAAGTGCTGATGGAAGGTTTCGTTAATGATCTGGGATAAATGGCCCCTGTTTATTAATAATTTTTTTGACAGATGGGATAATGTTAGTAAAGGATTGAGATAGAGCTTCTCATTTTCCATATAGGATATGTGTTTCTGTGCATTATCTTGTTTCTCAAACATTGACAAACTTGAATTTTCGTACTTTTTCACTGATGTAAATATTGCTGAATTTTTTAGTGAAAAGAAAACAATCGAATTCAGAATAATAAACAGCACAAAATAATTAACAATATTCAGTATTGGCAGCAAAGTAAATTTTTCATAGAGGTCGAAAACAATAAACATATTTATATTTATCAGCCAGATCGTAATAAATGCTGTTAATAATAATTTCAGCCAGTTGGAAAAAGGCCTTTGAATCATATAATAAACAGGTTTAGTATTTCTGTGCAATTTCAGTTTATTATAACTCAGGAATAAATAAATAAAGCTTTGTACAAGGAAAATAATTCCAATATTACGTTCAGAAAATACCGTTTTTGAGGGAAGTTCATCCAGTATATAGAATACGCCGACCAGGTATATTGAGATGATAATGAACGGCACGAAGTGAATTAATGATTTAAGGCCAAAATGAAATTCCCTGTCAAAAACAGAACCAAAATAAAAATAGATAAATGGGCCGATAAGCAGGGTAGATTGATAACAGATATAGGCAACAATGATGAGATTTATTGAAACCGGTTTAGAAATAACCAGGGATGAGGAAATGCAAATAGCATAAATAAACAGAAGAAATGCTAATATGTTATTACTCCGTTTATCGCCCTTTTTATGTGTCATCAGGAATACTGCTAAAAGCAGGGATTGAGTAATCGCAACAATTCCAATAACTTCTGCTATATTAAACTTCATAATTTAAGCTTTACAAAGAATATTAAAATAAATAAGTAAAAAGGCATAAAGTTTGCGCATATGGCCAGTGGCAGCCAGGTGGTTAGGTTCCTATCCACCGTTGAGTAAGTAAGAAAAGTAATTACTCTATCCAATGACGGATTTTAATTTTCATTGCATTTTCGATATGTTTGTCCGAGACGAGTATTAAGTATCCACCTGCACCGGCACCTGAAAGTTTCCAGCCGATAGCCTTATGTTTATATTTATGTATAGCCGTTTCAATCTGTTCATTAATCATATTCGGAAATATTCTTACCTGAGCTCCTGAAATGATCTTGTTTCCCGGTTTATTTTCATAACGGAACAATATTTCAGCCAGCTTTTCCGGTTTATCAAGTGGTAATTGGAATGGCCATATATGTTTAGCTTCATTACGAGTTGAAGTTGCCATGCCGCTGCGCTCATTGTATTCTATAATAGGTTCAAGGGAGATTGTTAATGCCCAACCCGGGTAAATACTTGATAACATAGGTTGATCTATCCAGGTACCTGCTAAATCTAACCTATAAGGTAACTGGCTGCTCAATTCCTTTTTTAAGTCTGTTGATGAGCGCTTAGGTAAACCTGCCTCAGGAATTCTTTTTAAAACAATATATTCAATCCCAAGTTCTTTGCATAATTCTTCTTTTACCGGTGAATGACCATCTTCATTTACTATATACCTGTCCGGTTTCTTTTTTTTAAATCATCGATAAAATCAAGAATGCCACTGCCGGAATTAATCCATGCATCCGTAACATACTTAACTGCTTTTACCATATATAACCGTTCCTGTTCTGAATTGAAGGTATGTCTGCCTTTTAATCTATTGATCGTTTTATCAGAGCCTATTCCAACATAGAGATCACCATATGCGGAAGCTTCTTTAAAAAATGCAACATGTCCGCTATGAAGCATATCAAAACAACCTGAAACAAAAACTTTCTTGCTCATTGGAAATAAAATGTATTTTCATTAAATTGTCCATGCCCACTAAAGTACGAAAAAATGTTTGCCAACCAAAGCGCTAGCCCACGGCAATTAGTTATATGCGGCTTTATTTCCTATTATTCTTATCAAGTCATTATTTGCTGTTTCGG
>CAZFHF010000331.1:3067-3746 GCA_964518655.1 uncultured Bacteroidales bacterium
AAATAATATTTCTCCTTTAATTCCAACAAATGCAATACTATACGTACTATCAGGAAATTTTTCATTTATATAATAACCAACCTTATTGCCACTTCCCATTAAAGTATGTTTTTGTGCATGACACATCCCACAATTAATAATTATTTTCTTTGATGGGTTTTTCTCAGCAACCGAAAGTATAAAATCGGCCATGAATTTTTCCCTGATGCTGTTGTCACCTGACAACCTATAATTCATGCTTATAATTTCCGAATCAATCATTTGCACATAACGTGAATACCAGGTCTCACCAAATTTTTGAATATAGTAGGTTTCGTTGGTTTTAAATTTATTCTGCAGCGAATGTAACTCATCTGCATATTCTTCAGATTCAGGTATCAAAGATTTGATACTATCAAAATCATTTTGATTTCCAAAAATTTTTTCACTCTCAATCAATGAGGAAAGAAAATTCTTTTTATGATAATTTACATCCATTCTTAAATATTGCACATTGAAATCGTAATCTTCATTCAAATTAACTTCCCTGGTTTTTTCAATACATATCCGATCAACAGAATTCCAACCTTTGTACATGGAATTAATGCCACCATTTGTGTACTCTTCTACCATCCAGTTAACACAAGCACTCAATTCAAATAGAAAAACAAAGTCTTTGTTTGAAATATTTTCAATTAAA
>CAZFHF010000332.1:0-3745 GCA_964518655.1 uncultured Bacteroidales bacterium
GAAAATTTAAATTTAGCCGGAAAAATATTTTCTAATATATTTGTTTGTTTTTACATAAAATCATTACCGGTATGTTAAAACAAATAAAGAAAAATACATTCTTTATTGTACCATTTATTATTATTATAATTTTTGTTTCAATAATACTTGTGGTATTTCGCAAATCCGATATACACAAATACCTTAACCAGTTGCATAATGGCCTGTTTGATTTTGTTTTCAGGTACATAACTTATTTGGGTGATGGCTTTTTTGTGATATTAGTTTGCATTGTTTTATTTGTTTTTTCTTTTCGAAATGCCTTTTACTTTTTAGCAACCTATCTCAGCACAGGTATTTTAGTGCAGATTCTCAAGAGGTTTATTTTTGATGATATCATGAGACCTGTAAAGTATTTTGAAGGAACATATGACCTTTATACTGTCGAAGGAGTTAAACTGTATCATTTTTTAAGTTTTCCTTCCGGCCATTCAGCTACAACATTTGGATTTTTTGTATGTATTGCATTTATTACGGAAAGCAGATTAGTTAAACTGCTTTGTTTGATATTAGCTTGCCTTGTTGCTTACTCAAGAATATATCTTTCACAGCATTTTCTGGTTGATGTTTATGCCGGTTCATTAATTGGAATTACCGGGGCGGTAGTATTTTATAACATGGTCTATTTATCAGAAAAAGACTGGTTGGATTACTCAGTATTGAAGTTAATCAGAAAAAGAAATGAATATTAAGGATAACAAGCTTCTTTCTTACAGGCTTTTAATTGTTGCAATTGCTGCCTTGTTATTTATACCGTTTCTGGGCGGAGTACACCTGTTTGACTGGGATGAGATTAATTTTGCCGAATCAGCACGTGAGATGATAGTCTCAGAGGATTATCTTAATGTACAAATTAACTTTAAGCCTTTTTGGGAAAAACCCCCTTTATTCATCTGGATGCAGGTTCTTTCAATGAAAATATTTGGCATTAACGAATTTGCTGCGCGCCTGCCAAATGCGATTTCAGGAATTTTAACACTCCTTATCCTTTTTAACATAGGAACGAAACTATATGATAAAAAATTCGGATTAATATGGGCATTGGCTTATACAGGAAGTTTTCTGCCGTTTCTTTACTTTAAATCCGGCATAATTGATCCATGGTTTAATCTTTTTATTTTTTGCGGTATTTATTATTTGATAGTTTTTACAGGTAATAACGGGCGCAAGTATCAATTGTATCTTATTATGTCTGCAGTGTTTATTGGATTAGCCGTATTAACAAAAGGCCCTGTAGCAATACTTATCTTTGTTTTGACGGTATTTATTTACTGGATAATCAATTATTTTAAATTACCATTAACTTACCTTAATATACTGATATTTGCCGTGATATTACTGATGGTTGGAGGATTCTGGTTTATTCTTCAGTCTTTGTCAGGCAATTTTAATGTTATTGTTGATTTCATCAAATACCAGGTCAGATTGTTTCACACAGAAGATGCCGGACATGGAGGTTTTATATTTTATCATTTTATCGTATTATTCGCAGGGGTATTTCCTGCGTCGGTTTTTGCCTTGCAGGGATTTATCAAACATACTCCTGATAAACCTTATCAGCGCAGTTTTAAAAAATGGATGATAGTACTGTTCTCGGTCGTGCTGGTTCTGTTTACAATAGTCAAAACAAAGATTATTCACTACTCTTCACTCTGCTATTTCCCGCTGACATATCTTGCAGCATTTACTATTTACAAGGTAATTAAGGGAGAAATAAAGTACGGCAGATGGATAAACTTTTTACTGGTGCCAATGGGAATACTATATTCATTAATTGTTATTGCGTTGCCTTTTATTAATAAATATAAGGAGTCTTTAATTAATTCAATAAATATTAATGATGAATTTGCAATTGGCAATATAAGGGCCGATGTATTCTGGTCAGGTTTTGAGTCAGTAATTGGATTAGTTTTACTTTCAGGTGTGATCCTTTTTATGTTTAACTATAGAGTGAAGAATTTCAGAAAAGGCATCTTATACCTGTTTATATCATCTGTATTATTTGTTTATCTTAGCATTCTTTTTATTACACCAAGGATTGAAAAATATTCTCAGAATGCTGCAATTGAGTTTTTTAAGGACTTAAAGAACAAGGATGTATATGTTGGAACCATTGGATATAAAAGCTATGCACATCTTTTTTATACAGAAAAGAAGATGCCTGTCAACAGGAAATCATATGATATGGAATGGTTATTATCCGGCGATATCGATAAAAAAGCTTATTTCTCCATGAAGAAGGATAAAAAAAATAAATTGCTGGCTAAATATCCGGAACTTAAAGTATTATATGAGAAGAACGGATTTGTATTTTGTGTAAGAAATGATAAATAACAAAACAATTACTGTAGTATTACCTGCATATAATGCTGAAAGGACATTAGTGCGGACATACAATGAAATACCTTTTGATGTTGTAGATAATGTTGTGCTTGTTGATGATTTGAGTAATGACAGGACAATAGATATAGCCCGGGATCTGGGCATTAAACATATCATCAATCATTCAGAAAATAAAGGTTATGGAGGAAACCAGAAGACATGTTATGATAAAGCCCTGGAACTAAAGTCGGATATAATTGTAATGCTGCACCCTGATTATCAATACACACCAAAACTTATTCATTCAATGTGCTATTTAATAGCAAACGGCATATATGAAGTAGTCCTGGGATCGAGAATACTGGGAAGGGGAGCATTAAAGGGAGGTATGCCTTTGTATAAGTATATTGCCAACAGGATACTTACATTCATTCAGAATATGTTAATGAATCAGAAATTATCTGAGTATCATACAGGTTACAGGGCGTTTTCAAGGAATGTCCTGGAGGTAATTAATTACAGGGTGAATTCTGATGATTTTGTTTTCGACAACCAGATGATAGCACAGATACTTTATTCGGGATTTGAGATTGCTGAAATAACTTGCCCGACAAAATATTTTAATGATGCATCGTCAATAAATGTTCTAAGAAGCATAAATTATGGATTTGGTGTATTAAAGGTTTCTATAATTTATTTTCTGCAAAAGACAGGAATTTTTAAATTTAAGATTTTTAAAAAGTGTTAATTTAAATAATATAATTATGACAGATAATCAATGGAATAATTTACTGGACATTGTTAAGGGGAAGGTATTTGATCCTTTGCCTATGGGTTTTATAATAGATTGTCCCTGGCTTCCTAACTGGTATGGCATAAATATTCTGGATTATTTCTCAAATGATGATTTATGGTTTAAAGCAAATGTTAAAGCCATAGAGACTTTCCCTGAAGTTATGTTTATACCCGGCTTCTGGTCAGAGTATGGAATGTGCAGCGAACCTGCAGCATTTGGAGTTAAATGTACGTTTCCGCCGAATGAGTTTCCCCATGCGGGTAAATGCATAAGTTCATTAGAAGATATTGATAATCTGAAAAAGCCTAATCCTGCGATTGACGGACTTGGTCCTTTTCTGCTGAACAGGTTGAAGCTGAACAAAAAAAAGATTGAAGATATGGGGCATAAGATCAGGTTCTCGATATCACGCGGGCATTTAAATATTGCTTCTTATTTAATGGGGACAACAGAGTTCCTGATGGCAATAATGACTGATCCTGATAAAGCTCACAAATTGCTGCGAATTATCAATGACTACCTTATAGAGTGGCATGCGATACAGAGAGAGACCTTCCCGACAATTGACGGCATTATGGTCCTTGATGA
>CAZFHF010000333.1:0-3494 GCA_964518655.1 uncultured Bacteroidales bacterium
TACTATTTCTGTTCCCGGCGACTGGAACACACAAAAAGAAAAACTTTTTTATTATGAAGGTACAATCTGGTATAAAAAATCATTTGACCACATAAAATCAAAAAATTCAAACAGGGTTTTCATTTATTTTGGCGCGGTGAACTACCAGGCTGATGCTTATCTTAACGGCAAAAAACTTGGCAAGCATACCGGGGGCTTCACTTCATTCAATTTTGAAGTGACACATCTCCTGAAGGAAAAGGATAATTATTTAATTGTAAAAGCTGACAACAAAAGAAAGAAGGAAGGTGTGCCCACACTTAACACTGACTGGTGGAATTACGGTGGAATTACCAGGGAGGTGAGACTTGTTGAAACTCCTGCCAATTTTATTCAGGATTATTTCATTCAATTGGATGCCTTAGATAACAAGCGAATTACAGGTTATGTGAAACTAAGCGGGACTGATGTAAGTCAGAAGAAAATAAATATAATAATTCCGGATATCAGTGTGGATAAAGAGTTTATTACAAATAACAAAGGAACTGCTGATTTGGAAATAACCCTTAAGGATATTAAATACTGGACAACTGAGAATCCTCATCTGTGTAAAGTAATTATCAAAACACAGGAAGATGAAATTGTTGATCAGATTGGCTTCAGAACAATAAAAACCAAAGGGCAAAATATTTTATTAAACGGCAAAGATATTTTTCTGAAAGGTATATCCATCCACGAAGAAAGTCCTATTCGTGGAGGCAGGGCTCATTCTCCGGAGGATGCAAAACAGTTACTGACATGGGCAAAGGAACTGGGATGCAATTTTGTCCGGCTTGCTCACTACCCTCATAATGAACATATGGTGCGACTGGCAGATCAGATGGGGATATTGGTGTGGGAGGAGATACCCGTTTACTGGACTATTTCCTGGGAAAATCAAGAGACATACATTAATGCCGAAAACCAACTTAAAGAAATGATCAACAGGGATAAAAACAGAGCTTCAGTTATTATCTGGTCACTGGCCAATGAGACTCCTGCCAGTGATTCAAGGAATAGTTTTTTAACCGGGCTGTCGGAACAAGCCCGCTTGCTTGATCCGACAAGGTTAATCAGTGCTGCTTTGGAGTATAGCAATTATAACGGCAATCCGGAAATTAAAACAATCAATGATTCATTTGCCGATGTAGTGGACGTAATAAGCATCAATGAATATATAGGATGGTACGACGGTTTGCCTGGAAAGTGCAGGGTAACAAGCTGGAGAATAACCCGGAACAAGCCGGTCATCATCTCGGAGTTCGGCGCAGGTGCGAAGTATGGTTTTCATGGCGACAAGTTAACCAGGTGGACAGAGGAATTCCAGGAATACCTTTACCTGGAAACACTTGATATGCTTATAAATATTCCACAGTTGAAGGGCATCACTCCATGGATACTGGTAGATTTCAGATCACCAAGAAGGTCTTTGCCGGATATTCAGGACGGATATAACCGTAAGGGATTAATCTCGAATGACGGGAATAAGAAAAAGGCATTCTTTGTTCTGAAAGAATTTTATGATAATATGAATATCACTGACAATGACTAAGCGGAAGCATAACAATACTTACCCATGGATTTTTAACACAGGATAAACAGTAATATGATATGCAACCTGATTACAAATATTTATTAAAAAAAACAGGCATTGAGTATCCTGTTATCGGTTTTTATGATACTCCTGAGCTAAAGCCTTTTGAGCCATATATGGATGCAAAGGCATGTGTATTTTCGTATTACAAACAATTCAGGAAAGGTAAATACTTACGGCTTACGCGGGAACAATACGGGTGTGGAGGAGCAGGAAAATGGTTGTGCAGTTTGGAAACCCGTACAAAAGAGCAATATGTTAAATTCCTGACTGATGATGAAGGATTAAAAGCAAATCATTCGCTGATGGAACAATGGCTGGACTATGAAAAACCATATCAGCAAGTGCATAAATATTTGTTTATTGGAAAGATTAAAGAAAGTGAATATGAATGTTTGAAGACAGCTACTTTTTTTGTTAATCCTGACCAGCTAAGTATATTAATGATTGGTGCCCAACTGCACAGTTCTCCAACTGATCCGGCTCCGGTAATATCTCCTTTTGGTTCAGGGTGTATGCTGTTGATTTCCTTATTTAAGGATTTAAGCATCCCCCAGGCAATAATAGGTGCAACCGATATGGCTATGAGAAAGTATCTGCCTCCGGACATCCTGACTTTTACAGTAACAAAACCGATGTTCGAACTCCTTTGCGGTATAGATAAAAACAGCTACCTTGAGAAATCATTTATAAAAGGGCTCAAAAGAGCAAGAAAAATCAGGAACTGAGCCGGTTTTTACATAAACGATTTTAATAAAACGCAAGTTTAACTCTTCCGGTTTAATTAATATTTATATATTAAGCCCAAAATATTTTGAATTATTAAACGACCATGAAAAATATTAATTAGATGAAAAACTATTCTATCATCCTAGGTCTGATATTAATATTTGTGTTTTCTGTAAAGTCCTTGTCTGCTGATCCTGCTGCCCGGCAGCGGTTGCTGATGAATTATGCCTGGAAATTCATTCAGTCGGATGTAAAAGATGCGCAAAAGGAGAATTTTGATGACACACAGTGGCGCACTCTTAATCTTCCGCATGACTGGAGTGTCGAAGGTGAGTTTAAGCAGGATGCACCGACAAAAGGCAGCGGAGGTTATCTTCCTGCAGGTATTGGCTGGTACCGCAAACATTTCAACTTGTCCGAAATCCGTAAAGGGCAAAATTTCCGTATTGAATTTGACGGTGTCTATATGAACAGCGATGTATGGATCAACGGACAACACCTGGGTAACCATCCTAACGGTTATACAAGCTTCTGTTACGATCTCACTCCCTATATCAAAAAAGGAGAAAATATTATTGCACTCAGGGTTGATAACTCAGTTCGGCCGAACAGCCGCTGGTATTCCGGCTCAGGTATTTACCGCCATGTGTGGTTGACTATTACCGGCCCTGTGAATATTGCCCGGTGAGGAACATATATTACAACTCCTGAAGCAGATTCGGTATCTGCAACAATTATTATCCGTACTATAATTGAAAACAGGCTCCCTGAGGTTAAAAATATAATATTGAGGTCGGTTGTTAAAAATGAATCGGGCCGGGAAGCGGCAATTGCTGAAACACCTGTTACTCTGTCACCGTCAGGCAGGACAGAAATAGAGCAATCAATAAATATAGCATCCCCTTTACTGTGGTCTGTGGAAACGCCGACATTATATACCATGCATTCATCAATATCAGAGGGGAGAAAAGTACATGATGATCTTATTACGCCATTTGGTATCCGTAAAATTGAGTATGATAAAGACAAAGGCGTGATTACAATCACAACGCCCGAGCGTGACTGCGATTGCGGGATGGTCAACAGCAAAATAACTCCGGGGTATTTTTGCCATTGCTCGGTCGGCTGGCAAAAACAGATGTATGAAACCATC
>CAZFHF010000333.1:3504-3744 GCA_964518655.1 uncultured Bacteroidales bacterium
TTGAGTATGATAAAGACAAAGGATTTTTGCTGAACGGCATGCGGGTAAAGATGAACGGTGTCAACCTTCATCACGACGCCGGGTGTCTTGGTGCTGCGGTGCCGGAGCAGGCGTGGATAAGACGCCTGCAGATTTTAAAAGAAATGGTCTGCAATGCTATACGGACAGCCCACCATCCACCCTCTACCTAATTCCTTGATCTCTGCGATAAAATGTGATTCCTGGTACTGAACGAGGCTT
>CAZFHF010000334.1:0-3741 GCA_964518655.1 uncultured Bacteroidales bacterium
CATTATTGGATATATCATTTTTAAATTACTTGGTATTCTTTAAATAATCCAGGTATGACTGCAATATCAAATTAGCACTTATTTTATCAACCAGACCTTTATCAGCTCTCTGTTTCTTCTTTAATCCGCCGTTAATCATGCTCTGAAATGCAATTTTTGAGGTAAATCGTTCATCCATCAAAAATATTTCTTTATCCGGATACAATTTTTTTAGTTTATTAATAAACGGTTCAATATATTTAACAGATTCTGAGGGTAAATTGTTCAATCTTTTGGGATATCCGACAACTATCACATCAACTTTTTCTTCCAGAAAATAACTGTTCAAAAAGTCAAATATTTTATCTGACTTCACAGTCCTGAGGTTGTTTGCTATCAACTGCAAAGGATCCGTAACAGCTATACCCGTTCTTTTCCTTCCATAATCAATTGAAATAATTCTCCCCAAAGTATCAGATTTAAAAATTAATCAATATGCAAAAGTAAAATTTTGGCACAAATAAAAAAAGGGCGGAAATTACCGCCCTTATTTCTATTAAAACGGTTAATTATCATTTTGAATAATCCATTTCAGCCATGCGTTTATAGCTGTTATATCTCCATTTGGCATCACTTTCGGCAGCAGCAAATAATTCTGTAGCTTCTTTCGGGAAAGATTTCTTTAATGAAGCATAGCGCACTTCACCGTTCAGGAATCCCTGGAACTTGCTCCAGTCCGGCTCCTTGGAATCCAGCTCAAACGGATTTTTCCCTTCTTTTTCAAGCAATGGATTATACCTGTATAGATGCCAGTATCCAGCTTCAACAGCCAGTTTCTGTTCTTCCTGTGATTTACCCATACCTGCTCTCAGGCCATGATTTATGCACGGAGAATATGCAATAAGAATGGATGGTCCAGGATAAGCTTCAGCTTCTCTTAATGCTTTGAGGAACTGGCTCTGGCTGGCTCCCATAGCTACCTGGGAAACATAAACATAACCGTATGTCATTGCCATTGCTCCCAGGTCCTTTTTCCTTATTTTCTTCCCTGAGGCAGCAAATTTAGCTACAGCACCTATTGGTGTAGCTTTGGAAGACTGGCCACCGGTATTTGAATAAACTTCAGTATCAAGAACGAGCATATTAATATCTTCCCCTGAAGCAATAACATGATCCAATCCTCCATATCCTATATCATATGCCCATCCGTCGCCACCTATTACCCACACTGATTTCTTAATCAGATATTGCTCCAGATCCATTATCTCCTTTGCCAGCGGATTATCCATCCCTTTTAATAATTTAACAACCTTTGCAGATGCTATTTTTGATAGTGCGGCGTTATTCTTACCTTCGATCCACTCTGTGAGAGCCTGCTTTAATTTATCAGGACAGCTGCCGTTGTCACTTATCAGTTTTCTCATTCTCAGTTCGATTCTTTCCCTGAGTTTTCTCACTCCCAAAGCCAGCCCGTAGCCATATTCGGCATTATCTTCGAATAATGAGTTGGCCCACGCCGGCCCTTTACCTTCCTTATTGGTACAATATGGCGTTGAGGGAGCCGTACCGCCGTATATTGATGAGCAGCCCGTTGCGTTTGCAGCAATCATCCTGTCTCCGTATAGTTGAGTAACAATTTTGATATATGGTGTTTCTCCGCAACCTGCGCAGGCTCCTGAAAACTCAAATAAGGGTTGGGCAAACTGGCTGTTCTTGACAGTTTTTTCAATATCAATATCTTCTGTTTTGTATGTAACATTTTCAACCATGTGATTCCATACTTCCACCTGGCCCATTTGTGAGCCAAGAGTTTGCATAACCAGGGACTTTTCCTTTGAAGGGCAAACTTCCATACAAACACAGCATCCCGTACAATCAAGGGGGCTTACCTGAAGCCTGTAGCTGAGTCCTTCAAATCCCTTACCTGCTGCTTTAATAGTCTCAATACCTTTGGGTAATTTCTTCATCTCCTCTTCATTTAATAAGAAGGGTCTTATGCATGAATGGGGGCAAACGAATGTGCACTGATTACATTGAATACAGTTTTCAGGAATCCATTCGGGAATATGAACAGCCACACCACGTTTCTCATATGCAGTTGTTCCCGCGGGAAAGGTCCCGTCTTCACGTCCAAGGAAAGCACTTACTTTTAGATCATCTCCCTTAAGCCTGTTTATCGGCTCTGCCACTTCTTTGATAAATGGAGGCAGGTCTCTGTCATCTGCTTTTTCTTTGATGTCAATATTTGCCCATTCCTTTGGAATTTCTATTTTCACCAAATCACCTCCCCTATCCACTGCTGCATGATTCATATTTACAATATCTTCACCTTTTCTTCCAAATGTTTTAATAATAGCCTTCTTCATTTCAGATACTGCATTTTCATATGGTATTATTTTTGCGATTTTAAAAAAGGCTGATTGCATAATTGTATTTGTTCTTCCGCCAAGTCCTATTTCCTCAGCAATCTCGGTTGCATTGATAATGTAAAATGAGATATTGTTTACAGCCAAATATTTTTTCATTTTATCCGGCAGTCTTTTCTTTGTTTCCTCGACATCCCAAATGCTGTTTAATAAAAAGGTGCCTCCTTTTTTCAAGCCTTTAAGCATATCATACTTATCCAGATAAGATGGAACATGGCAGGCAACAAAATCTGGTGTTTCAACAAGGTATGTTGAACGTATTATATTATCACCAAATCTCAGATGTGAGGTTGTAATGCCGCCTGACTTTTTTGAATCATAGGCAAAATAAGCTTGTGCGTATTTATTTGTATTTTCACCAATAATTTTAATTGAGTTCTTATTGGCCCCCACAGTTCCGTCAGCACCAATGCCATAAAATTTTCCCTCAAAAGTACCTTCAGATGCAATACTAATCTCTTCCATAAGAGGAAGTGAAGTATGTGTAACATCATCATTAATACCTACCGTAAATCTGTCTTTTGGTTCATTCTGTTCAAGATTTTCATATACACCAATAATCATTGTAGGGGTCGTATCTTTGGAACTCAGTCCGTATCTACCGCCAACAATCAATGGAGCGTTATCTTTTCTGTAATATACATTTCTAATATCAAGATATAATGGTTCACCTTCCGCACCCAGTTCTTTTGTTCTGTCCAGCACTGCAATTCTCTTAACTGTTTCAGGGATAGCTTTTAAAAGGTATTTTGATGAAAAAGGACGGTATAAGTGTACTGCAACGAGTCCTACTTTCTTGCCCTGCTTATTAAGGTAATCGACAACCTCTCTTATTGTTTCGGTAACAGAACCCATTGCAATTACAATGTTTTCTGCATCTTTTGCACCATAATATGAAAAAGGATGGTATTCGCGGCCGGTAATTTTTCCTACCTGCTGCATATAATCCTCAACTATGTCAGGTACTACATCATAGAATCTGTTAATAGCTTCCCTGGCCTGAAAATAAATATCAGGATTTTGTGCTGTACCTCTTGTTACCGGGTGTTCAGGGTTTAGTGCCCTGTCTCTGAATTCCTGTAAAGCCTTGTAATCAATAAGCTTAGCCATAGCTTCAGTTGTGGGTGCTTCAACCTTTTGCACCTCATGTGATGTTCTGAAACCGTCAAAAAAATGCAGGAAAGGAACCCTTGATTTAATAGCTGCCAAATGCGCCACACCGGCGATATCCATTATTTCCTGTACTCCTCCTGTAGCTAACATTGCAAATCCGGTGTTTCTTGCAGACATAACATCACTATGATCACCAAATATTGATAAGGCCTGTGCTGCCAGG
>CAZFHF010000335.1:0-3706 GCA_964518655.1 uncultured Bacteroidales bacterium
CAGAGACCTGGTACTTTATGGCTGTTTCACCGGTAAACGGATTAGGGATATTCTGGCATAGGAAACTACTATAGGCAATTTCTGGTTTTATATTCATTTCTTTTTCGCTATTTAATAGAACGGAAACATTGCCGGAATATGCATTTGCCACGGCCAGATCCATGTCACCGTCAGCATCAAGATCAGAAGAAAAAACAGACCAGGGGCCGTCTCCTGCCGGGTAATCGGTTTTTTCCTGGAAAGTACCATTGCCGTTGTTTAGTAAGACTGAGGCATTATCAGAATCCCAATTTGCTGTAGCTAAATCCATATCACCGTCTGAATCAAGGTCAGAAGAAAAAACAGAAATAGGATGATCTCCTGCAGTGTAGTCTGCTTTTTCCTGAAATGTACCATTACCGTTGTTTAGCAGTACAGAAACATCATAAGAATATCTGTTTGCCACTGCCAGGTCCATATCACCATCTGAATCAAGATCTGAAGAATAAACAGAATAAGGTTCATCACCTGCTGCGTAGTCTGTCTTATTCAGGAATGCACCATCCCCGTTGTTCAGCAAAACAGAAATATTATTGGAAAATCTGTTTGCTACTGCCAAATCCATTTGGCCATCCTTATCAAAGTCGGCAGAAAAAACAGAATATGGGCTGGTTCCTGTTATGTAGTCGGTTTTTGACTGAAATGTACCATCACCATTGTTTAGAAATACTGATATATTATTAGAATGACGATTTGCCACAACCAGATCCATGTCACCGTCAGCATCAAGATCAGAAGAAAAAACAGAGTGGGGACCATCTCCCGTTTCATAATCGGTTTTTTCGTGGAAAGTACCATCGCCGTCATTCATCAATACAGAAATATTGTTATAATATTCATTTATTACAACCAGGTCCATAATACCATTGTTGTTCAAATCAGATGAAGTAACAGAGCGTGGACCATAACCGGTTATGTAATCGGTATTTGCCTGAAACGTGCCATCACCGCTACTAAGTAGCACAGAAACATTATTCGAATAAGTATTAGCTGTAACCAAATCCATATTTCCGTCAGCATCAAGATCAGAAGAAAAAACAGAAACAGGGCCGTCACCTGTAGTGTAGTCGGTTTTGGGTTTGAAGGAACCGCTTCCTGAAAGCACTTCAATAGTAAAAGACCACTCATATGGAATTAAAGGATCACATGCAGTGTTTTGAATACCTGAGGTAAGGGTAACGGTTACAACTTCTCCGACGGCAAAATTGTTGTACGGTTCAAATGTTGCAGTTTTTGTGCCTGCATCATAACTGTAAGTTCCTGAATGAAGTCCTGTCTGCGATGCGTGAATAATAAATGTATTCTCATTGATTGTTGAAGGGCTCATATCTATAGAGAAACTTACTGAAATATCAGTACTTTTGAAAATATTCAATTCATTTTGTTGCGGTGTATGTGTAATTACAGGAGATACCATACCTGATATATATACCTTCGACTGTGGATCATCAGGATCATTACAAAGAATAATGAGACTATCAGAATAAATATACCAATCAGCTGGTGTAAAGCTAACAGTAATTATTATGCTATCTCCCGGCAAAATTGAACAGGTAGTTGGATCTGTTATAAATACAGGATTAGAAGAGGTTATATTGATGATTTGAAGAGTGCTGTCTGCACCATAATTATAAATAGTGAACGGCATGCATTTTGTACTGTCTTTAAGAACTGAGCCAAAATTTAGATGATCGCAGCAGAGAAACATATCCGCCTCACTGCTTTTGTTCAATAGAACGGAAACATTGCCGGAATATGCATTTGCCACGGCCAGATCCATGTCACCGTCAGCATCAAGATCAGAAGAAAAAACAGACCAGGGGCCGTCTCCTGCCGGGTAATCGGTTTTTTCCTGGAAAGTACCATTGCCGTTGTTTAGTAAGACTGAGGCATTATCAGAATCCCAATTTGCTGTAGCTAAATCCATATCACCGTCTGAATCAAGGTCAGAAGAAAAAACAGAAATAGGATGATCTCCTGCAGTGTAGTCTGCTTTTTCCTGAAATGTACCATTACCGTTGTTTAGCAGTACAGAAACATCATAAGAATATCTGTTTGCCACTGCCAGGTCCATATCACCATCTGAATCAAGATCTGAAGAATAAACAGAATAAGGTTCATCACCTGCTGCGTAGTCTGTCTTATTCAGGAATGCACCATCCCCGTTGTTCAGCAAAACAGAAATATTATTGGAAAATCTGTTTGCTACTGCCAAATCCATTTGGCCATCCTTATCAAAGTCGGCAGAAAAAACAGAATATGGGCTGGTTCCTGTTATGTAGTCGGTTTTTGACTGAAATGTACCATCACCATTGTTTAGAAATACTGATATATTATTAGAATGACGATTTGCCACAACCAGATCCATGTCACCGTCAGCATCAAGATCAGAAGAAAAAACAGAGTGGGGACCATCTCCCGTTTCATAATCGGTTTTTTCGTGGAAAGTACCATCGCCGTCATTCATCAATACAGAAATATTGTTATAATATTCATTTATTACAACCAGGTCCATAATACCATTGTTGTTCAAATCAGATGAAGTAACAGAGCGTGGACCATAACCGGTTATGTAATCGGTATTTGCCTGAAACGTGCCATCACCGCTACTAAGTAGCACAGAAACATTATTCGAATAAGTATTAGCTGTAACCAAATCCATATTTCCGTCAGCATCAAGATCAGAAGAAAAAACAGAAACAGGGCCGTCACCTGTAGTGTAGTCGGTTTTGGGTTTGAAGGAACCGCTTCCTGAAAGCACTTCAATAGTAAAAGACCACTCATATGGAATTAAAGGATCACATGCAGTGTTTTGAATACCTGAGGTAAGGGTAACGGTTACAACTTCTCCGACGGCAAAATTGTTGTACGGTTCAAATGTTGCAGTTTTTGTGCCTGCATCATAACTGTAAGTTCCTTTATGCAATCCAGTACGGAAAGCATGTACGATGAATGTACCTGAATTAATAGTGGAGGAGTTCATATTCTGAGTAAATGTCACAGAGATAAGTGTATCACAGGGTACATTCAGCCTGTTTTGTGATGGAGAACATGATATGGCCGTCGGGCATTTTGGTTGCGCCAAATCATTAGAAAATGATGATACATTGATCAAGTTGTAAAAAAATACAAGTGTCAATATGAATTTTACTTTAATTTTGATTTCCAATAACTTAGGTTTCATTTGATTAGATTTTATTAGTTAATTGAGACAAATAACAATCGAAACAATGTATTTTGAAAACAATATAACTTTATTGATAAAGACTTAAGTCATATATGTTAATCAGTAAATGTTTTCTATGTCCTGAAAGATGGTGTTAGTAAGTAGTAAAATATGTAATCAGCTTGCGACGTTAATAATTCTTTATTGCTTAAATATATTATAACCTTACTCTAACATGCTATTTCATTTCACAAATTAATAAAAATTTGTTGAAAATACAATTATTATAAGATTTTTCTATTATATATTTGACTAATATACAATAAGTTGTTATTATTTGTACTGAATTTGCAGACAAAAGTATCAGAATATATTTGAGATGTATTTTATTTTCTGCTAAGATGCTTTATTTTAATATTAGCGCCTTCTTGGTTATAATCTTGTTACTGCTCTTTAAAATATACATGTACAAACCTTTCTCCAGTTCATTTCCGGAATCAT
>CAZFHF010000336.1:0-3672 GCA_964518655.1 uncultured Bacteroidales bacterium
AGTGAAGAAGTCCTTGTACGATTAAAGGATAAGCATGAAATAGTCTCTAAGGTATTAGATTACAGAGGATTGAAGAAATTGTTATCAACTTATGTTGAGGCTCTTCCCAGGCTTATTAATAAAGATACAGGTAAAATACATACATCTTTTGAACAGGCGTGGGTGGCAACGGGCAGACTTAGCAGCAAGAATCCTAACCTTCAGAATATTCCGGTGAGAGATGAAAGGGGAAGGGAGATAAGAAAGGCATTTATTGCATCAGGCGCAGACTATATACTTATGTCAGCTGATTATTCCCAGATAGAACTGAGATTAATGGCGCACCTCAGCAATGACGAAAGCATGATCGAAGCTTTTATAAAAGGGGAAGATATTCATTCTGCGACCGCCGGAAAGATATATAATGTATCACAGGATAAGGTTACAACGGAAATGAGGAGAAAAGCAAAGACCGCAAACTTCGGCATTATTTACGGAATATCAGCATACGGATTATCCCAGAGATTAAACATATCAAGGCAGGAAGCAAAGGAATTAATTGATAATTACTTTAATACCTACAGGAAAGTAAAGGAGTATATGAACGGGGCAATTGACATAGGGAAAGAAAAGGGTTATGTTGAAACAATATTCGGACGCCGGAGATATCTCAGAGATATTAACTCGGGCAATGCCTTTATCAGAGGAATAGCTGAACGAAATGCAATAAATGCTCCTTTGCAGGGCTCAGCTGCAGATATTATAAAACTGGCAATGGTTAATATTCATGGTAATCTGAATGGGAAGTTCAGGACCAAAATGATCCTGCAGGTGCATGATGAGCTAATATTTGATGTATACAGGCCTGAACTGGATAAGGTTAAGTCTATAGTAAGATATGAAATGATAAATGCCGTTAAATTGAAAGTACCTCTGGTTATTGATATAGGGGTCGGAGAAAACTGGCTTGATGCTCATTAGGGCGAAAGGCTGACTAACCAAACCATTTTAGCAATATATTCTTTACAGTCTCAATTCTAACTGGTTTTGTAATATAATCATTCATTCCTGATGCTATTGCATTTGCCTGGCTTTTCTTGCTTGCAGTTGCAGTCATTGCAATTATTGGCGTCTCATGCCCCATGCCCCGGATATCAACCGTAGCCTGAATGCCGTCTTTATTTGGCATGACAAGGTCCATAAAAATAATATCATATGATTTCTTTTTGTACATTTCAATAGCTTCAACACCATCATTAGCTATATCAGCTTTATATCCCAGGTTGTTGAATATGGTTTCCGCTACTTTCTGATTAATAATATTATCCTCTACTACAAGAATGGATAAATCCTGTTTCATCTTTTTTTCTTCCCTCTCTTCAATAATAACCACGTTTGGGAATGTTTCATGCAAATAATCCATCAAACTGTTGTATTCAAAAGGCTGGATTAAATAATAGTCAATTCCCGCACGTTTTGCCATCATGAAATTATCTATTTTATGGTTTGAGCTGATTATAAAGAAGATAAATGAATCCGTAAGGTTATCTTCCTTAAGCTTGCGGGCAATTTCGAAACCATCATAATTAGGCTCATCCATAATGAATACTATATGATAATTATCTTTGTTTTCTTTTAATAATATCTTTAGTTCATCTATCTTATCTATTGGATAATGAGTGGATTTAAAATTCAGCATGTTTCTCTTGAAAAAATTATCAAGCCTTATTTTATCCTTAAAATTGTATGTTAAAACAAGTGCATTAACCTGATTAAAATCAGTGATATTATCAAAATATATATTTTTATTTAGTCTTTCATTTGAAAAGACTTCAAGAGTAAAACTAAACTTTGAGCCCGGATACTTTTTACTTTTTGATAACGATGACGGGCTTTCTACCCATATTTCCCCATGCATAAGATTTACAAGTTGTCTGGATATAGTTGTTCCCAATCCTGTTCCTCCATATTTCCTGGATGTTGAATCCTCTGCCTGTGTAAATGAACTGAAGATACTTTCAATCTGTTTCTCAGGGATGCCTACTCCTGTATCCTCAACATAAAACAATAAAGTCAGGTTGCCTGAGTATTCTTCTTCAAGCTCTACACCCACGACAATCTGGCCTTCATGAGTGAACTTCACTGCATTGCTTATAAGATTGGATAAAACCTGCCGGAGCCTGAATGAGTCACCAATAATGTTGTCAGGCACCTCAGGCTTTATATTGACTGATAGTTTTAACTTTTTTTCTTCGATTATCGGGCGGAACAGATCAAGAGATAATTTTATTTCTTCGCGCAGCTTAAAGGGTATTTCTTCGAGCTGCATTTTGCCGGCTTCAATCTTTGAAAAATCCAGAATGTCATCAATAATATTAAGTAATAAATCGGCAGACTTTTTAATTATTTCAATATTATCCTTTTGTGCAGGAGTAAGGTTTTTCTGATCCAGTGCATCTGCCATGCCGATTATTCCATTCATGGGAGTTCTTATCTCATGACTCATTTTAGCAAGGAATTCTGATTTGGCAGTATTTGCAGCAACAGCATATTTTCTGGATTTCTCAACCGCTGTAATATCAATAAAAGCCTCCAGATACATGATCTCTCCGTCCTGTGGAAAAGGCACCTCCTTTTTATATACGACAACCTCATTTCCTTCTCTCTGATACAGTATAAACTGGTTTGAATCATATGCTGATTCAGAGTCTTCGTCAGCAGCATATGTCTTTGACAGCAGGAACCTGTCGGATATGTTTTTGCCCATAACCTGCTTGCTGTCTTTTATAAGTAATAACTCCCGGGCAGTTTTATTTAATACTTTCACCTTTCTTTCATTGTCAAGTATTATTAAAGCAATAGGAAGGTGGTCGATTATTGCATTCAGTTGCTTAAGCTCCTTGCTAATCCTGAGCTCTGATGACAGCCTCTTTCTTATTATATGCAGAAGTACAAAAAGGGAAATAAACAGTATAGCAAGACTTATAGCACTTGCCAGAACAATCTTTTTTATTATGTAATCCAGAATTACGCTGTTATTCAAAGAGAATACTATCCCAAAATCCTGCCTTAAAACACTTATGGGATAATATATTGATATAAGGATTTCCTTTTTACCATCAATATATGCAACGTGTTTTATAAATCCTCTTTTGCCCTTGCTAAGGTTTGATGTTATGTCTTCAAGCTCCGTAAAAGTAACATCTGCTTTTATGTTCTTTGACAACACATTACCGTCTTTGTCTATAATCCATTGCCATAATGTATTATCCAGATGAAAATTTTCAAGAACAGAATGTAAATAACGTGAAAAATCAATCGCAACAATAACATTACCATATACATAATTGTCCTTAAAGACAGGAAGGTAAAAATGATATGTATTGCCATGTATTTTAATAATATCCCTCTCCTCCAGCACCCTTTGCCTTTGTGCTATATAATGGTCAATTATGAAATTGTCTTTATTATCTTTAAAAACATTGAGAACATTCTTATGCCTGTCATATATATAAATATTCTTTATCAGATCATCAAAAGTCGAATAGAACAATTTCAGTTTCCTCATCCCGCTTTCCTTGACATCAGCACTATTAAAGATCTCCGCGATATCATCGCTGAATAATATTTTATTGATGTCACTTTCAAATTTTGAGATTACCGATTCTATTTCAATACCGGCTTTCTCAGCCT
>CAZFHF010000337.1:0-3642 GCA_964518655.1 uncultured Bacteroidales bacterium
ATCCCGGATGTCTATTCATACAGTGTAATAAATAAATTTCCGCATGATAATAATGCATTTACACAGGGATTAGTATATGACAACGGGTTTCTATATGAAAGTACCGGAAGAAAGGGATTCTCCTCAGTAAGAAAAGTTAATATTGAAACAGGCATCCCTGTTATAAAACTTGATCTTGATCCTCAACTGTTTGGTGAAGGCCTTATGATTCTGGACGATTATATTTACCAGATCACATACAAAGCTCAGGTTGGTTTTATTTATAATAAAAATACACTTGATCTTATAAGGAGGTTCGATTATCAGGTATTTGAAGGATGGGGACTAACTACTGACGGTTCGCAAATATTCATGAGCGACGGAAGCTCAAATATATATATAATTGAACGAGAATATTTTACCCAGACAGGGAAGATAGAAGTTTTTGATAATAAAGGAATTATATCAGATATAAATGAGCTGGAATATATTAACGGTAAGATATTTGCCAATATTTATGGTGAAACTAAAATAGTAATTATTGATCCCGGAACAGGGAAAGTAACAGGAGAGCTGGACCTTAAAGACCTTATGCCCAAAGGCTTGGAAAGCTCTATGAGTACTGTGCTCAATGGTATAGCTTTTAATTATGATAAGAATAGTTACTATATCACAGGTAAAAACTGGCCGGTTTTGTATGAGATAAAGATTACAGGAATTTAAAATTGTTTAATTCTTTTGGTAGATAAAGAATGATTTAACCTTTGAATATTACATTTTTTTGTATATTTATATAAATCAAAAAATCGATGAAAGCATATACAGTTGAAGCAACAGACTTTTCACCAAGGGTACTAATGGATCCTGCAAATAATATCTTTGAGTTATCCGGGATCTCTAGACCGGAAAATGCAAATGACTTTTATGAGCCAATCGTGCAATGGCTGGAAGAGTATGTTCAGGCCCCTAATCAAATGACAGAGATTAAATTTAATTTTGATTACTTCAATACTTCCTCACTTAAATACTTCCTGATGATACTTTCAAAATTCAAGGAAATAACAGAAACGGATTCTGAGTTGAAAATAGACTGGTATTATGATAAGGAGGATGAATCAATGCTGGAAGCAGGAAAAAGCCTGGAAGAACTTAGTGAACTTGAATTTGATTTTATTGTTAATGAGTAATCCGGTAAGTTACTTTTTCTACAAATCATTTTTAAGAAGATTGTTTTTTTTTGTTTGTTCTGAATATAATTTGAAATACACTTAACCCTGAAGGAGATTATCTTTTTCAAAGGTTTTTTTATGCTCATAAATATTTTTAAATCAGATAAATACATAGATAATTGTTAATAACATGTTAATAAAAGAACTTGAATTGTTTACAAAACAAAATCTCATTCAAAATCCATTGATCTTTTAAAATACTATTTTTGGACGTTCAAGCAAAGCATGCTTTTATAAATTCATATTAATATTAACTCACATCTTAATGGGGAAAGTAATATCTATTGCAAATCAAAAGGGGGGGGTAGGCAAAACAACAACAGCAATTAATCTGGCCGCAAGTCTGGCAGTTCTGGAGAAGAAGATACTGCTCATTGATGCTGATCCGCAGGCTAACTCCACATCAGGGATCGGATTTGATGTCAGGAATATAAAGACCAGCATTTATGAATGCCTCATAAATGAAGTAAATCCTAATGATATTATTCTCAATACTGAAATAGAAGGGCTGGATCTTATTCCGTCACATATAGATCTTGTTGGCGCAGAAATAGAAATGCTGAACATGCCTAACAGGGAAAGAATGTTTAAGGAAGTTATCAGCAGGATTAGTACTCCTTATGATTATATATTAATTGATTGTTCTCCGTCATTGGGGCTGATCACAGTAAATTCCCTTACAGCTTCTGATTCTGTTATGATTCCTGTTCAGTGTGAGTATTTTGCACTCGAAGGCCTGGGTAAGCTGCTTAATACCATAAAAATAATTCAGGGCAGACTTAACCCTGATCTTGAGATCGAAGGATTTGTGCTTACTATGTATGATGTTAGATTACGCCTGTCAAACCAGGTTGTTGAGGAGGTAAGGAAGCACTTTCAACAGATGGTGTTCGATACTATTATACAGCGTAACATTAAGCTTAGTGAATCTCCCAGTTTTGGAAAGCCTGTTGTGCTATACGATGCCGATTCAAAAGGGTCGGTTAATTATCTCAACCTTGCACGTGAACTACTGCAAAAGAATAATGAGACAAAAATTAGTAATGAAGAAAAAATAATTTCATAAAATGGCCACGAAAAATGTATTAGGAAGAGGATTAGGTGCCTTAATAGGTGATGATGACAGGGATCTGCTGTTTGAGAAAGTAAGTGGGGGAATGGAGATTTCAATTGACAGTATTGAAATGAATCCTTTTCAGCCAAGGTCAAAATTTAACGAGGAAGCGCTCAGGGAAATGGCTGTGTCAATACAGGGAATAGGTATTATCCAGCCTATTACTGTTAGGGAAATAGATGAAAACAAATACCAGTTAATTACCGGTGAGAGAAGGCTAAGGGCGGCAAGAATTGCAGGGCTCAGGAGAATCCCGGCGTTTATCCGCGTTGCGAATGATCAGGATATGCTCGAAATGGCACTGGTAGAGAATATTCAGCGTGAAGACCTTAATGCCATAGATGTGGCCATAAGTTATCAGAGACTTACAGAAGAATGCAATCTCACACAGGAGGACCTTAGCCAGCGTATTGGGAAAAAGAGGGCAACGGTTACCAATTACCTGCGCCTGCTGAAGCTCCCCCCCGAGATTCAGCTTGGTATAAGGGAAAATAAGATATCAATGGGCCATGCCCGTGCACTGATAAATATAGAAGATGCTGATACCCAGCTTAAACTATATTATGTCATTATTGAAGAGGACCTGTCAGTAAGAAAAGTTGAGGAACGGGCCCGTAAGATTAATAAAGCCAAGCAGCTGCTTGAAGAAAAAGGAGAAAAAGTATATAACCTGCCTAAAGAATATGAGGATCTCAGAATCCATCTCTCAGAATTTTTTAAAACGAATGTAGATTTTAAGCGCAACAATAAAGGAAATGGCAAAATCGTTATCCCTTTCAGTTCTGATGAGGAACTGGAAAGAATAATTGCGATATTTGACAGTTTTAAAATTAAATAACTGTGTGCGTTTAAATGTTTATTAAAATTGCCGAAAATACTACTGAATAGATTGTTGCTTATCTTCCTTGCAGGAGCATTGCTTCTACCCTGCAAAAACGTTTTTAGTCAGCAGGATCCCATATCATCCGATTCGATACATGTAAAAAAAATCGAGCCCCGCAAGGCATTGTTATATTCTGCAGTATTCCCTGGATTAGGACAAATATATAACCGTAAGTACTGGAAAGTACCTATTATATATGGTATAGGCGGAGCTGTTATATATACATATTTTTACAACCAGAAATTATACGATGAATTAAGAAATGCATATACTGAAGTATATTATATGGATGCTCCTCCTGACACATACGAGTTCAGGGGCAGGATAATATACAGCGATGTCGAGGGAGTTTTATACAGATCAATGGATAATGCACGGACCGACAGGGATTATAGTGTGGTCGGGATAGCTGCCCTGTATTTTCTAAATATTATTGA
>CAZFHF010000338.1:0-3636 GCA_964518655.1 uncultured Bacteroidales bacterium
AAAAGGAACTGGTGGATATCGCCACCGATAACGCCCGTCAGGGCTGGGAGCAGCTCAAGATAAAGGAAATGACCGCACCCCGGTCGATGGATGAAGCTCTCGATGAACTTATGAAGGAGCTGAATCTGGATAATAAACCGGAGCGTATGGAAGCTTATGATATTTCCAACATACAGGGCACTTCCGCCGTGGGCAGCATGGTGGTATTTGAAAAAGGCAGACCCAAACCGGCTCATTACCGCCGGTTCAGGATAAAGGCGTTATCCGGCGCCAACGACTATGCCATGCTTCAGGAAGTTCTCGAACGCCGGTTCAAACATATCAAAAATAACGATAATAAAACCGACAGCCTCGAAGATAAATGTCTTTTTTCTCATTGATTTCGAATTTTTATCTGATTTGATATTGACTATTTATACTATTCAATATCACTAACTAAATTACAGAAAAAAATACGAAACGGATATTTTATGGATTTACTTTTTGGGGCGCCGGTAAATAAAATCTGCCTGCCCTTTAAAAATAAAGGCAGGCAGACCAAATTCGTATTATTTTATGTTAATATTTGCCGATAACTTGTTTATTCCTGCGGAATGAATAAAGCATCTCTAACACATCTGATTGAGTAACCTTCAGTATTGTCGGTAATTAAATCCGGATCTACCACCTCAATTTCAATTTTGTCATTATTCTTAATGCTTCTTTTACTTACCTGTTAACTTCTTTATCAAAATTCTTCATATGAACCTCCTATTTTACACCTGACAATATAGTCAAAAGTGTCCAGGAAGATCTGAAGTATTTACATGTTGGTGCTTGGAAGTCCGTCTTTGATTGTTATCCTGGTAAGTTCCCTGTTGCTGTCAGGCCGGGCGAATACTCCTGCTAAGTTAAGCAGAACAGATATGATAAGTACCAGGAGTATTTTCATGTTACCAGGCAATAGCTTTGTTTCCAGGGAACAATTTACCATATGATACACACGAAGCCAAATATTATGCCCTAAATTCATTAAATTCCAGTGCGTTTTTATTTTCTGCCCGACAAGAGTGCAGTTGAACAAAACTACAATTTTAACACGAATGAATAATAACGTTTATGTAACATAAAATGCAACATATGTATCAATTTACAAAAAGGGACAGCGCCCGGGAACTGCGCCTTGGCGCTGTCCCCTATTCGAGCTGTCACTTTTCATTCAAATTAATATAAATTTGTTAAATTTATGTTTTATTATGTGTTATCAGATATGGAGCTTTTTTCTCAATACTATAAATAAAATTACTGGTATATAAATCCAAAATACCCATGAAACGTTTAATATCAATTTCAAAAATCCTCACCATTATATTTATAATAATCGCAATCTCTTCCACATGCAAGAAAGAGGAAAAGATCATGAAAGTGAAAAATGACAACATAACAGATATTTCAAGTACTTCCGCAGTGGCACATGCAACAATAATTGATGTTGGTGTTGGCATAGAACAGCATGGGCACTGCTGGTCCACTAACGCCGAACCTTCGGTAACAGATAATGAAAACATGACGGCGATGGGCCCGGTAACCACTCCGGGGACATACACAAGTAATATGAGTGATCTTGCCCCTGACAGAAAATATTATGTAAAGGCATATATACAAAATGCAGGTAATATTGTCTATGGAGATAAAATTTCTTTTAACACATTGCCTCTGGGTCTGCCTCTTGTGACTACAGGAAGTGTTACAAGTGTATCTTCATCAGGTGCTACAATAAACGGTAACATAAATAATCTGGGTGATGGTGCATTGTCAGTGTCACAGCATGGCCACTGCTGGTCAGATGAGACTGCCACACCGACTATTGATGTAAATAGCAGGTCTTCTCTTGGATCAAGAGATTCGACAGGTGCTTTCCAAAGCCTGGTGGTTGGTTTATCATCAAATACACTCTATTATATAAGAGCATATGCAACAAATGATGCAGGCACATCTTACGGTGATACGGTGAGTTTCACTACAGATGCCCATCTTCCGGGAATAAGCACTTCAGCTGTTTCATCAATAACAGAGACAAGCGCCCAGAGCGGAGGAAATGTAACTGATGACGGAGGTGCCACGGTAACTGCCCGCGGGGTTTGCTGGAGTACTTCTGAAAATCCAACAATTTCTGATTCCCATACAATTGACGGTAGTGGTACCGGAGTATTCTCAAGTAATCTCACAGGATTATCCCCGAACACTACATATTATGTCAGAGCTTATGCAACAAATAGTGCAGGGACCTCATACGGCAACCATGTAAGTTTTCAAACTCTTTCGGGGCCTGATCTGCCTTCTGTTACAACCGCTGCAGTAAACTCAATAACTGCAGTATCTGCAATGAGCGGAGGAAATATCACTGATGACGGAGGGGCTGATGTAACTGCGCGCGGAGTATGCTGGAGCACATATGAATATCCCACTCTTTCTGATTCGCTTACAACAAATGGCAGCGGGCCCGGGTCATTTGAAAGTAATATTACCGGATTATCCCCGGGTACCATTTATTATGTAAGGGCATATGCTACTAACAGCGCAGGTACTAACTATGGCAACCAGGTTTATTTTACTACTCTCGAACATGCTCTGCCGGTATTAACAACAACTGATGCAAGTTCAATAACAGAATCCTCGGCTTCAAGCGGAGGCAATATTACTGATGACGGGGGCGCTGATGTAACTGCACGTGGAGTGTGCTGGAGCACTTCCGAGAACCCGACATTATCAGATCCGCATACAAATGATGGTAACGGAACAGGTCCTTTCACCAGCAATATCACAGGATTGTCTCCCTTTACAATATATTATGTAAGGGCGTACGCTACAAATATTGCGGGCACCGAATATGGTGACAACATATCGTTTAAGACATTATGGGATAATTCAACGGTTACTGATTATGACGGCAATGTCTATGCAACTGTGCAAATAGGCGACCAGGTATGGATGCAGGAAAACCTCAGGACTACGCATTACTCTAAAGGCGTAGCCCTTGTTGACGGGACAGGTGTGGTCGTTTCAGGGGATTATACCACTAAATACTGGTTTGTGTATGATGATAATCCTCTTAATAAAGGAACGTACGGCCTTTTGTACACATGGGCTGCAGCTATGAACGGTGCATCATCAAGCAGCGCAAATCCCAGCGGTGTGCAGGGTGCATGTATGTCAGGGTGGCATATTCCCAGCGATGCTGAATGGAAGCAACTGGAAATATTCCTTGGCATGAGTACCAGCGAAACAGATAATGAAGGTTGGCGGGGAACCGATGAAGGAGGAAAACTTAAGGAAGCCGGCGTAACATATTGGAATTACCCAAATGAAGGTGCCACAAATACCAGCGAATTTACAGCCTTAGGCGGAGGCCACCGTACAAATACTGATTTCTATACAAATATGCACTCCACTGCAGGTTTCTGGAGTACTACACTAAACAGCTCCTCGGCCTGGTCCCGATTATTGTCTTATCAATATGCCACGATATTCAGAAACGATTACTCCAGGAATTTCGGAATGTCTGTAAGGTGTGTGAAGAATTAAATATATATAAAAGGGGCTCCTTTAGAGGAGCCTTTTTTTCTGCGGTCACGACGGGACGTATTTATATTTATT
>CAZFHF010000339.1:0-3581 GCA_964518655.1 uncultured Bacteroidales bacterium
TCAATAACTGTTCCGATACTTTTCAGGTTAAAAGAACCGGAATAAACGCCCGGAATCTGCATTTCTTCAGATATTATCATACTCTTACGCAACTATAATTCATTAGTGGTTAATTTATTACCCAACATTTTAGTTTATAATTACAGTTTCCTTTTGATTATATCATAGATTTATTATTAAATTTGCAGTCAAAATTATTTGACAACGAATAAAGATACCTCCATAAACCATCCTGATAAGAACAGATAATTATATATTAACTGAGTGATTTTTATTAAGTAATTTAATACCAGATGGACATAAACGGAAAATTATACAAGCGGTTTCTCAACAGGCAGGAACAATATGATCAGCAACACGGGGAAGAAGCCATTGACAAACAGCTGTCAAAAGGGAAATTAATTGCAAGGGCCAGGATTGAATTATTGTTTGATCCGGAGACGTTTGAAGAGATTGACGCTTTCTCTTCTCCTATGCAGGTTGGCGGTGAATTTGGCAAGATTGTCGAAGCTTATGGAGATGGTGTAATTATCGGTCATGGTAAGATTGCAGGAAGGCTGGCATTTGTGTATGCCCAGGATTTTACTGTCATGGGAGGATCTTTAGGCTCGGTGCACGCTTCAAAAATTGCAAAAATACAGGATATGGCGCTGAAAATGGGGGCCCCTATGATTGGTTTAATAGATTCGGGCGGAGCACGTATTCAGGAGGGTGTTGCAAGCCTGGCAGGATATGCAAGCATATTTCACAGAAATGTAAGTTCATCGGGTGTTATACCGCAGATATCAGTTATTATGGGCCCTGCTGCCGGCGGAGCAGTGTATTCACCGGCGCTGACAGATTTTGTATTTATGACAAACAAAACGAGCTATATGTTTGTCACAGGACCTAATGTTGTTAAGGAGGTTTTAAATGAAGAAGTAACCTTCGATGAACTGGGAGGAGCAACTATACATATGCAGAAAAGCGGCGTTGCCCAGTTTGTATACGAAGATGAGGAAAATACTATAAGAGGAGTACAGAAATTACTTTCCTATATACCATCAAATAACCTTGAGAATCCTCCATTTATTGACTGCGGGGACAGGGAAGAAAGAGTTGAGAAAAAATTACGTGAAATAGTACCTGATGATCCGAATAAGCCTTATGATATAAAAGAAGTGATTAACCTTATTATAGATAAGGGAACATTTTTTGAAGTATCGAATAATTATGCTCAGAATGTTGTAATAGGCTTTGCCAGGTTAAAGGGACGATCAATAGGAATTTTAGCAAATCAGCCAAAAGTCCTTGCGGGGACATTGGATATTAGCTCCTCAATAAAGGGAGCGAGGTTTATCAGATTTTGTGATGCTTTTAATATACCAATTCTTACACTGGAAGATGTACCGGGCTTCCTTCCGGGAATTGACCAGGAGCATAACGGTATAATTAAGCACGGAGCAAAACTACTGTATGCTTACAGCGATTCAACAGTACCGAAAATTACCGTGATACTGAGGAAATCATACGGAGGCGCCTATTGTGTTATGAACAGCAAGAATCTGGGAGGAGATTTCAACTTTGCATGGCCAACGGCAGAGATAGCAGTAATGGGACCTGAAGGAGCTGTAAGTATTTTATACAGAAAGAAGCTGGAAGAATCAGACGATCCGGCAAAATTAAAAAAGGAGCTGGCAATGAAATATCGTGAGGAAATTGCAAACCCATATGTGGCTGACGAAAGAGGGTATATTGACGAAGTGATTGATCCTGCAACTACCCGCAAGAAACTTATTACAGCCTTTGAAGCTCTTGAAAATAAACACGTTAGCGTGCCTTCCAGAAAACATGGTAATATACCTTTGTAGTTAATATTAATAAAAACTACTGTAGCCGGACAGACGATAGATTTACATGAAAAATCTTTGTTATTTAAATTAAAATTACCTTAATTGCGTCCTGTTTAATATTATTCTTTTTTTATTACATTTGAAATCTCACTTTAATCCTCGAGTATGAAAGTAAAAAGCCTGCTTATTGCTAATCGCGGAGAAATAGCGGTGCGAATAGTAAATACGGCTAAAAAGCTGGGGATAAAGACTTATGGAATAAAGACGTCTAAAGAACCTAATGCTTTATATCTTCAGATGGTAGACAATATTTGCGACTATTCTGATGATGTGGGAGAAATTCCTGAATTTCTGGATATTGAAAAACTTATTGATGCTGCGAAAAAGAATAAAATCGATGCAATTCATCCGGGATATGGCTTTCTGGCTGAAAGCCCCTATTTTGCACAGCGCTGTGAGGATGAGGGCATAGTATTTATCGGGCCTACAGCGTCAGCTATATATAAGATGGGAAATAAAACCATTGCCAAGCAGCTGGCAACCAAGTATAAAGTACCACTGTTAAAGGGCAGTATAGGGAATGTAAGAAACATTAGGCAGGCAAAGGATATAGCAAAGAAAATAGGATATCCTGTAATATTGAAAGCTGCAGCAGGAGGGGGAGGCCGGGGCATGAGAATAGCCGAAAGGGAATCCAAAATAGATAAAATGTTTAAGATAGCTTCTTCAGAAGCTGAAAAAGCATTTAACGATTCTTCTTTGTTTATAGAAAAATATGTACGTAACCCCAGGCATATTGAATTCCAGATACTTGGTGATAAACATGGAAACTACGTCCATCTGGGTGAAAGAGAATGTTCAATACAACGTAAACACCAGAAACTTATTGAAGAATCACCTTCCTCGGCGTTAGATTCCACTTTAAGGAGAAAGATGGGTGAAGCCGCCATAAACATTGCAAAATCAGTAAATTATCGTAGCGCCGGGACAGTCGAATTTCTGCTGGATCACGATAAGAATTATTACTTCATGGAGATGAACACAAGAATCCAGGTGGAACATCCGGTAACCGAAATGATAACAGGAATTGATCTCATTGAACAGCAGTTCAAAATTGCTGAGGGAGAAAAATTACCATTTAAGCAAAAAGATATTAAGTTAAAAGGCTGGGCTATTGAATGCAGGATTAATGCTGAAGATGTGCAAGCCGGATTTTCCCCAAACCTGGGAACAATAGAAAAGATATCTTATCCAAAAGGTAAAAATATCCGTATTGACAGCGGCGTGATAGATTCCTCAATAGTTACCCCGTATTACGATTCCATGATAGCAAAACTTATTGTGCACTGTGAATCACGCGAAAAGACTATTTCTGCAGCAATAAGTGCATTAAATAAATTCTGGATCAGGGGCATAAAAACCACTATTCCCTTTTGTATCGAGGTTCTGTCTAATAAGAAATTCAGAAAAGGGGAATTTAACACATCATTCATTGAACAGGAAATGGACAAACTATTCCACCAGGGCCCTGACGATGAAATGCTCGCAGCTTATGTTGCTGCCTTTGATTTTGCGGCAGAACTGGAAACAGACCGGTCGACCTATGTAAATTTCGAACAGGGGAAAAATATTAGTCCCTGGGTGTTGAATAAAAGACTTAGATCATTTTAACTCTAAACGGATGAAGCTTTACGCTAAAAAGAGCAAAATAACAGATGATGAATATATTGCTGTATCACAAGGGAAAAA
>CAZFHF010000340.1:0-971 GCA_964518655.1 uncultured Bacteroidales bacterium
TTATCTTCGTAAACTGTAAAATGTAAAAAATATTTCTATATAACAAATATTTAATAAACCCAGAAAAAAATTCTCTGATTAAAAAATTTATTAAAATAATTTTTTTATTGTGATATAAATGTTTGAAGAAAAAGTAACTAGTATTTCTATAATACCAATAACACCACTGTTTCTTATTTTCAGGCGGAATATTTCCTCCTATACTTACAGGTTTGTGAATGACTTTGGCATTTGGGTTGAAGATTAATTTTCCTACTTTCGACATTCTATATGTGAAATCAGTTTCATCCCTATAGTGTCCAACAAACTTAGAATCCATCAAACCTATTTTGTTTATAATTTTTCTCTTTGTTGCGAAATTAGAGCCATGAAGGTGATCAACATAAAAAATGTCCTTAAGATCAGGAGAAAACCCTGAAACTATTTCACCAGAGGGGAGAACTTTTCCTGATTTTCTAAATCTAAACCATATTTTATGAATAAGAGAAACTTTATTTTTTATCTCACTTCCCCCGACTCCGCTGATATGTTTTTCATTTAGAAATTTGAATATTTCAGTGAACCATCTGGATCTTACAATGGCATCATCATCAAAAAAAATTAAGAATTCCCCGGAAGAATTATTAATACCTAAGTTTCTTGCATTAACCGATCCTATCATCTTTCCTGTGTTTATTTTTTTTATATTCAAATTCTTTCTAAAATAATCACAAATCATCAAAGCTTCTTTAGTTAGTTTTTCATTATCATCATTGATTATAACAATTGTTTCAAGTGGTTCTATAATTTTTCTTTCTTTTTTCAATACTCGGTCTATAGATTTTAAACATCTTTCCAGTATTCTTGGTCTACCTGCAGTTGGTATGATAATCGAAGTTTTTATTTCTGAATTTTTTCGTACATTACATTGTGTTTTAATATTATATTTTCCCATTAAAAATTCTCCTCATTATATATCTTGTATATATAAT
>CAZFHF010000340.1:981-3575 GCA_964518655.1 uncultured Bacteroidales bacterium
ATCTTTTTCCAGTTATTATCCAGTGATTTTATTATAAGTTCTGAAAGTTGTAATGAATCATTAAAATTAAATAATTTACAAAACCATGTGTTTAAGTCGGGAGCAATACCGACAGGGGTTGATATTACAGGTGTCCCGCAAATTAAGGACTCTAGAAGAACTATACCAAACCCTTCTTTTAGGGATGATAGTATGAATAGGTCAGCTGAATTATACGCGGATATCTTATCTTCGTCTGAGATATTGTTAATAAAAATGATATTTTTATCGAGTTTCAATTTTTCAGCTAAATTTTTAAGATAATTAATGTGTTCTGTATATCTTCCTGCAATAAGTAATTTTATTTGTGGATAAGAAATCACAACATTCAATAAACCTCTAATTATTGTTTCGAATCCCTTATATTTTTCAATTCTCCCTAAGGTCATCAATAATGGTCCTTCTATTCCATATTTTTCCTTAAAGTTTATTTTTGATTTAGAAAAATGTTTGGGATCAATTCCAATAGGGATTCTGAAAATATTTTTATTGCACTTTTTAAATTCATTATATTGTTTATTTGTCAGAGCAACCAAGGCATCAGGTTTAGTCAAAACAGATTTTTTTCTTAGAATATTATATGCAAATTTAATTATATTGCGGGGGAAGTCATGCTGTTTATGAAATATTGAAATCGGTGTTAATACTGAAGGTATTTTTCTTTTTTTTGCAATCGAAACACCTATTTCTATAGGATATGAACCATAACCTTGAATATGAAATATATTTGCTTCTATTTCATCGAGTATTTTTTTTAATTCTTTGGAATAACAAAAACCAGATAAATTAAACTTTATTTTACATCTTTTTATGGGTATTTTATTGAGTATTTCCTCTTTTTTATTAGAAGAAAAAAGTTCTGTGGTTATTATTTCAATATTATATTTTTTTTTAATAAGTCCCTTTGAAATTTGGTATATGTGTTCTTCAAATCCACCCATGGGATAAACAAAATTTCTTGAAACAAACTTTATCTTCATATTATTTTATTATTTTTTTACCAATAAAAAAGTGTTATGTACATAAGAAAAACTGGTATAATAGCCACGTCAAAATTTGTTTTCCTTGGATTTTCTTATTCTTATTTTATACATCGTTTGATAACTCATTCTTACCCAATCATAGAAAATAAAATTTTTTGAATTTGTTCCAATTATAGTTGATGTCATAAATATTTAAGCAAAATTGATTGAATTTTTTTTAACCAGTTATCCATGAATGATGTTTTCTTTGCCAGTCTATAGAAAGTAGTTCTTATAGTCTCAAGAAACGAGTATTCTGACTTTACAAATATCTGTGATATTTTTCTTCTGATGCATCTCCATATCTGTTCTATTGGATTCAAATCTGGTGAATAAGGGGGCATATGCTCAACTTTAATCCAATATTTTTGTTCGTCAAGAATCACCAGTGAATACACTGATGGGATTAAATTATTTAATTGAAAGCCCATCTTGTTATCATTCTCCAGTCAAAAAGATTCTCTTCACAACACCCAAATTCTTTAATGCTTTAAAACAATATTTTAATAATTCTCCTCGAGCTAATTTATATGACAGTACAACCTTTATGCTCCAATATAATAATCTATTTCTTGAATGTTCATAAGTATAAACTGGAGTTAATTCATCCTTCAGCCAAAAATTATCGTTTATAATTCCTTGCTTTTTTACTATTTCATACAATTCGGTATAAGGATAAACCTGTAATAAAGATGGTTTTGTAACATGCGGTTTATATTTTGCCAGTTTTTTTAATAATTTTATAGTTTGATTTATTGTTTTACTATTTTCTCCAGGAATTCCAACAATCAAAAACATATCAGTATTAATGCCAGCGTTATAAAAAATTCTAAAAGCATTAATTATTTGTTTATTTGTAATTCTCTTATGAATCACTTCTATTAATTCAGGAGACCCAGATTCAACGCCTAAAGCAATTTTAACGCAATTAGCCTTTTTCATCCAATATGCAAGCTCCTCTGAAACAGAAGTAACTCTTGCACTGCATGCCCATTTTAAATTAATTTTTTCGTCAATAAGCCTTTTGCAAAATTCGATTGTTTTTTTTTGATTTAAAGTAAATTCATCATCTGCAAAGAAAATCTCCTGGACATTTGGAAATTCTTTCTGAATTTGCTTTATTTCAGCAATAATATTATTAACACTTCTTTCTCTTCTTAATCTTCCCCAATAATTGCTTGTTGAGCAAAACTGGCAACCAAAAGGACAACCCCTAGATGTCATTAAATATACTTTATTACTACGAAGTATTTTTTTCTTAAAATAAGAATGTTTGGGAAAAGGAATAAGATCTAAATTATTGATAAATGGCCTTTTTCCGGTATTAACAATTTCATTTTCATCCCTATATGCAATACCTTTAATATTTTTAAGAAATCTTTTATCTTTTTTTTTCTTTATTGCATCCATTAATTCAATAATTGTCTCCTCAGCTTCTCCAAGAACAATATAATCAACAGGAAAATTTTTAAGGATTTGTTCATACATTATAGTTGAATGAATACCACCCATCAAAATTTTAACATTAGGATT
>CAZFHF010000341.1:0-3555 GCA_964518655.1 uncultured Bacteroidales bacterium
TAACAGACATAACCCACATTATTTATACTATCAAGAGCATTAACACTGCACCAGTCAAATTCCACGCTGCTGCCTATTCTGTAAGCACCTGAACCTAAGACAACAACCGATTTGCCCATGTCATTAAAATCCAGATCGTGTTGAGAAGCACTGTAAGTAAGATAGAGGTAATTTGTCATAGCCGGGTATTCTGCTGCAAGAGTGTCAATCTGCTTTACATAAGGGATAATATTATTCTTTATCCTGAATTTCCGTACATCAAGCATTCCTTCCTCTATATGTTCGTTTACGGTTTTCAGAACATTTCTGGCGATCTGAAAATCAGAGAATCCCATAATTTTCGCTTTTTTAAGGCAGTTAAAGGGAAGCTCTTTCAGGGAATTATATTGAGTAAGTTCCGCACTCAAATCAAATATGTTTTTCAGTTTATGCAAAAACCACGGATCAATTTTTGTAAGCTCGCAAATATCTTTTACCGAATATCCCTTTTCAAATGCATCAGCAATTACAAAAATCCTCATATCAGTCGGCTCAGCAAGTTCTTTCTCAATATTGTCAAATGTTATGTCCCTGTTTCCCACAAATCCGTGCATTCCCTGGCCTATCATTCTCAGTCCTTTTTGTATAGCCTCCTCAAATGTCCGCCCGATAGCCATAACTTCCCCTACACTTTTCATACTGCTGCCTATCTGTTTTGAAACGCCGATGAATTTGTTCAGGTCCCAGCGCGGTATTTTACATACAATATAATCCAGGGCAGGTTCAAAAAATGCTGATGTTGTTTTTGTTATTGAATTCTTTATCTCGTGAAGACCATATCCTAAAGCCAGTTTGGCTGCGACAAAAGCAAGTGGATAACCTGTTGCTTTAGATGCCAATGCGCTAGACCTTGATAATCTGGCATTTACTTCAATCACTCTATAGTCTTCCGAGTTCGGATCCAAAGCAAACTGTATGTTGCATTCCCCAACTATACCAATGTGTCTTATTATCTTTATTGACAATTGCCTTAATGTGTGGTATTCTGAATTTGTCAGTGTTTGCGACGGAGCGACAACTATGCTTTCTCCTGTATGTATGCCAAGCGGATCAAAATTTTCCATGTTACATACAGTTATACAATTATCATATTTATCCCTGACTACTTCATACTCGACTTCTTTCCATCCTTTCAGGGATTTTTCAATGAGGATCTGCTGAGTGTAGGAAAATGCTTTATCCGCTGCCTTCCTGAGCTCCTCCTCTGTATTACAAAAATCACTGCCCTGTCCCCCGAGAGTATATGCTGCTCTGATAATTATCGGAAAACCAAGCTTATTAGCAGCCTTAATTGCATCTTTTGTAGAAGTAACAGCTGTGCTCTCAATAGTATTGATATTTATCTCATTTAACTTCTTTACAAAGAAATCCCTGTCCTCAGTATCCATAATAGCCTGGATTGGTGTCCCCAATACCTTAACTTTATGTTTTTTAAATACATCATTTTCAAATAGTTTGATGCCGCAATTTAAAGCAGTTTGTCCTCCAAAGGACAACAATATACCTTCAGGTTTATCTTTCTCTATAACCTTTTCAACAAAATAAGGGGTAATTGGAAGAAAATATACCTTATCGGCAATTTTATCTGAAGTCTGAACAGTTGCAATATTTGGATTTATTAAAATCGTAAAAATTCCTTCTTCCTTTAATGCTTTTAATGCCTGCGATCCTGAATAGTCAAATTCTCCTGCCTCTCCTATCTTTAATGCCCCCGAACCCAATACAATAACTCTCTCTATCTTTTTATCCATTGCTTATCATCTAAAATTTGTTTTATTTTTGCTCTAAAAGTACAAATTATTTGATAAAATTGTGTTGCATAATTACTAAATTATGTATATTTTTGCATTGTTAATGTATATTTATTCAATATGGGTAACAGAACAGCAAGGCTTTTAGCTATAAAAAACATCATCTCAAATAATAAGGTGTCAAGTCAGGAAGAACTTCTTTCAATGCTTGTAGAAAAAGGCCTGAGTTTTACTCAGGCAACTTTATCGCGTGATTTAAAATTTCTGAAAGTTAACAAAATAGCAGATACAGAAAAAGGCTATACATACGAATTGCCCGACCAGCACGTCAATGGAGATAATAACCTTGCTGAAAGTCATGCAGCTCAAGGATTTGTTTCAATTCAATTTGCAAATAACCTGGGGATTATAAAGACATTGCCAGGGTATGCAAGTGCTATTGCTTCACTGATTGACAGAAATGATCCTTTTGAAATAGTGGGGACAATAGCTGGTGACGATACTATATTGGTTATTCCCCATAATAATGTCACTGAAAACGATGTATTGAATACACTTGTTTTAATTATACCTGAGCTGAAAGATAAAATATAAATAACTTGCGCACATGATTAAAGAAAAAGTAATACTGGCATATAGCGGGGGATTAGATACTTCAGTTATTCTTAAGTGGCTAATTGATAAAGGATATGATGTAGTGGCATTCATTGCTGATGTCGGGCAGGATGATGATTTTTCGGAATCAGTCAAAAAGGCTAAAGATATTGGTGCGTCCAAAGTATATGTTGAAAATTTGCAGGAAGAGTTTGTTACTGATTATATCTTTACTGCAATTAAAGCTAATGCAGCATATGAGAACAGATATTTGCTCGGTACTTCGTTAGCAAGGCCTCTTATTGCAAAAAAACAAATTGAGATCGCCGAAAAGGAAAACGCAAAATATGTATCACACGGAGCAACAGGAAAAGGTAATGACCAGGTAAGATTCGAACTTTCATATTATGCGCTGAATCCGAAAATTAAAGTTCTTGCTCCCTGGAAAATGAAAGAATTCCTTGAGCAGTTTAAAGGCAGAACAGATATGCTGAATTATGCGGACGATAAAAATATCCCTGTAAAAGCATCTTTAGCAAAACCATACAGTGAAGATGACAATCTTATGCATATAAGTCATGAAGCAGGCATACTTGAAGATCCGAAGTTTAAACCTGAAAAAGATCTGTATACCAAGATAATATTGCCCCAGGCTGCTCCTGACAAAGAAATAAGTATCGAAATTCACTTTAAAGACGGCATGCCCGTGAAGGTTGTTAATAAAAAAGATAATGTTATACAAACAAATCCACTGAAATTATTTACCTATTTGAATAAAATAGGAGGAGAAAATGGTATAGGTTTGCTTGATATGGTTGAAAACCGTTATGTCGGTATTAAATCAAGAGGAGTTTATGAAACCCCGGGGGGTACAATATTGTTAAAAGCGCATCAGGATATCGAAGGTATTGCAATGGACAGAGAAGTAATGCGGTTAAGAAATATGCTTTCTCCCGTTTTTGCTGAAATAGTATATAATGGATTCTGGTTCAGCCCTGAAATGGATTTTCTCCGGGCAGCTATTGATAAAAGCCAGGAATTAATTGATGGGATCGTATATCTTACCCTTTATAAAGGAAACATTATAATTGATGGTCGCGAATCTCCAAGCTCATTATATGACAAGGAACTTTCCAGCATGGATATTGAAGGAGGATTCGACCAGAAGGAT
>CAZFHF010000342.1:0-3536 GCA_964518655.1 uncultured Bacteroidales bacterium
ACAGCAGATAATCCTTTATCTGCCCAGTTGTCAATTTTGCCGGAGACTGATTATAATACTTTGAAATTGATACAAGACAAGCTATATAGCTTTCAGTTGTTCGGTGGCTGTAATGCCTCAGCTGCATCTCTCGCAGCATTAATTGTCTTAATTTACTCATGTCGATATGTATTTTTGTTAAACATATCGACAGTATAATAAATTGATTTATAAAAAACTACCGCCTGGAAGGCGGTTTAGTTCAACTTGTTTATATGCCAAGTTTTATTACAATAAATATACAAAAATGGGTGTATATTCCAAACTTTATTTGTGGTTAATTATTCATTATCAAAACTTTAGTTGATCCAATGGATTGCGTATATTCATAATATTCTTGCGGCTGACATGTGTATAAATTTCTGTTGTCTTACTGCTTGAATGGCCCAAAAGCTCCTGGATGATCCTTAAATCAACACCGTCTTCCAGTAAATGGGTTGCGAATGAATGCCTTAACATATGTGGGGTTACATTACAAACAATATTGCCCCTCCTTGCACTGTTCTTTAGAATATTTCTGATACTTTCAGCTGAGTATAATCCACCATGCTGGCCGGTAAATAAATAATTACCAGGTGAATAACTGCTGACGTAGCGTTCCAACTGCTTAAAAAGTAAACGTCCTATCGGTAATACCCTTTGCTTGTTACCTTTGCCCGAAACATATAGTATTTTAGCTTTAAAATCTATATCGTGCACCTTTAAATTAATAACCTCGCTTAACCGAAGTCCGCAACCGTATAATAAACTAATTATTGTTAAGTGTTTTAAATTATTCGTTTTGTTGAGTAGTATTTGTATATCCTCTCTTGATAATACTTTGGGTAATGTCCTTCCCTTTTTTGGCCTCGGCAGTTCAAATGACTCGAATTGCCTGCCGTAAACGTATTCGTAATACCGTTTGATTGCATTAATAAGCAGGTTTTGATATGATTTTGACAAATTATTCTTTTCTAATCCCTGTAAAATGTAAGTTTTTATTTTTTCAGGTTCCAATTGTTCAATATTACTGTCTTTAAAATGATGTAAAAATCTGTTTATGTGGAATTTGTAATTTTTTATAGTCCTGTCGCTTCGGTTTAACAATTTCATTTGCCTTTCAAAAGATGCATGACATAAATTCCCAGTCATATAAATTTTTCTTTTTTTGTTATCGTTTTTTCCAGAAATAACTTTTTTAAAGAGAATAGTATAACCTGCTGAATTAAACATCGTCTTTATCTGTGCAATATTCTCAGGAGTGTTGAAACATGACCATTTTTTATTTTCGGCATCCCAGTAAGATCCCTCAAGCCTTTTAAAACGGTCTTTCATACAATATGGTATCGTTGCACTACATATACCCTTTCTTTCATAAATCATTACCGTAATCTGTAATTTAGTCCGCCTGATATTCAGTAATGCATCAGGTATAATCTTTGATACATATTCATCGTAGTCTTCCCTGTAAGGCATATGCCAGCACTTCATGCTGCTGCTCCAGCGACAATCCTTAATTTTCCTGACTTTATCTGCAAGCTCATTGTCATATCTGAATTTTAAACTTATGCGATGTTGCCCCTTATGTACAACTTCTTCTGTATAAATTGTTTTCATGGATTCAACAAAATGTTATAATAAGATATGTATATGATTTTATACAACCCGTTTATAACCGTTTTTTAACCGTTAGACTTTTTTTAAGCATATATAAATGTGTTTGTTAGTTAAATGAGGATATATTTAATGTGATGGATTTTTTTGCCACGTTATTAAAATTATCCATAGAAATGTATGGAATCAGAAAAATATTGCCTGCTTTGTAAAGAGAAGCTTGAGGGGAGGAGAGATAAGAAGTTTTGCTCTGACTATTGCAGAACAGAATATCATAATAGGAGAAACAGAGAATTGGCTGAGCCCGTAAGGAGGATTAATGCAATCCTGAAAAGCAACCGAAGGATTCTCGCTGAACTTAATCCTGTCAGGAAAACTGTTGTATCAAGACAAATATTAAAGGCCAAGGGTTTTAATTTTAGGTACTTTACCAGCATATATAATACAAAAAATGGAAATAGATATTATATGTGCTATGAATACGGCTACAGGGAAATTAGAAATCAAAATTACATTTTAGTAAAGTAAGTCCTCAACAACCCGTGTACAAACCGCGATAGATTAATGTATGGAAAGTAATATCTTACTATCATAAATGACAGGAATGTGCTAAAGGTTTATAGTCAGTCAGTAATTAAATCACAGTCCGGAAAATGCCCACAAATGACAGCGAAGCAAGTGCCCACAAATAGCAGCTAAGCAAATGCCCACAAATGACAGCGAAGCAAATGATTATAAGTACGCAACCTTTAACCGTCTGTTCCCGTCGTATATATAACACCTAAAATCTGCCCTGTCTGAAAAATGGCATAATATTTGGTCATACCTTAATAAACAGGCTAATTAGGATTTAGCAATTAAATTTCACGTCATGGAAACATATAGCACATGCAAACAAAAGGATATCTCAATAATTCCCAATCCGTTTGATAATTATACCATAATCTCAATTAACGAGGAGATTGTGCATCCATATACATTAGAGATTTTTAATATCGATGGAACAAGAATATTGCAGCATTCAAATATACTGTCAAATAAATTTATTCTGGGAAGAAAAAGTATGAAAACCGGTACGTATTTTTATAAGTTATTCAGTGGTGATTACAGATACTTTTATACCGGTAAGTTGTATATTATATAAATATCAAAGCCGGATCTGCTTGATATTCATAAAGTAGTCAGCTTATGACTATTCTTTTGACTCTAAAATAAATCCAACCCTGTGAACATTTGTAATGGATATGTTTGGATCTTCACTCAGGTGCTTCCTAAGTTTTGTGATGTAAACATCCATGCTCCTGCCCATAAAATAATCATCATCACCCCAGATTGTCTTTAATGCAATATCGCGTCTGAGAATATTGTCTTTGTTTTTACACAGTAAATTCAATACATCTGCCTCCCTGTTAGTCAACCGCCTTTCCTTTGTCGGTGATTTTAAGAGATGATTATTATAATCAAATCTGAATGAGCCGAATTTATGTTCGCCGTTTCTGTTATTTAACTTATTCATATTCCGTATATATTTTGTTTATATTCCAGTAATTTTCAGTTAAACAACATTTATACCTCCTTTGTTCATTTTTTCTATATGATATAAATCATATGGTTTATCAGCGGAATAAAATAGAGGCTAAACATGAAACAAAAAGCGGGAAACGGGTAGCGAAAACCGAACGGCGAAAACCGAACGGCGAAAACCGAAAAGCGAAACCCGAACAGCGAAACCCGAACAGCGAAAACCGAACGGCGAAACCCGAACAGCGAAAACCGAACAGCGAAAACCGAACAGCGAAACCCGAACAGCGAAAACCGAACGGCGAAAACCGAAAAGCGAAACCCGAAAAGCGAAACCCGAACAGCGAAAACCGAACGGCGAAAACCGAAAAGCGAAACCCGAA
>CAZFHF010000343.1:0-3526 GCA_964518655.1 uncultured Bacteroidales bacterium
AGTCATTGGTACTACAATAGTATGGATAATAGTTACCTATCTCACAAAACCCGTAGACAGGGACGTTCTTTTATCGTTTTACATAAAAGTACACCCGGGAGGAATTGGCTGGAAGAAAATAAGTGATGAACTGAAAGACGCTGTACCATATACCGGTTTTGGCAGGTTATTCGTTAACTGGTTCTGCGGGGTTGGAGCAATTTATGCCACTATGTACGGAATTGGTAAAGTCCTTTTTTCTGAATATGTGAAAGGTATTATTGCTTTATTTATTGCATTTGTTTTATCTTACATAATTCATTTTAATTTATTAAAAATCAAAAACAACTGATTTCTGTTTATAAACGATATTAACATTTATTAATATGCAGCACAAAGAAAATGTAAATAGGGAAAGGATCATATCGCTGGATGCGTTGAGGGGTTTTGATATGTTCTGGATAATAGGAGGCGAAGGAATAGTACATGCACTGGCGAAATTTTCCGGTTTGGCAATATTTGTGTGGGCACATAACCAGCTGGAACATACTGAATGGAACGGGTTTGCTTTCTACGATATGATTTTTCCGCTGTTTCTCTTTATTGCAGGAGTATCTATGCCCTATTCCTTTGATAAAAGAATAAAAAGGGGAGACAGCAGAAAAAGCATATATATACATATTTTAAAAAGGGGGCTGTTGCTGGTTATATTTGGTATGATATATAACAGTTTTGTATTTGATTTCACTGTAAGCAGGTATGCCAGTGTTCTTGGTCGTATCGGAATAGCCTGGATGATAGCAGCTTTTATATATATGAAAGCAAATCAAAGAGATCTGATATTCTGGTGTGCAGGAATTTTAGCGTTTTATTGGGCTGTCATGAAATTGATTCCTGTACCCGGCTATGGTGCCGGTGATCTTTCAATGGAAGGCAATCTCGCTTCTTTCATTGACAGGCATATTTTGCCGGGCACACTTTACCTTAAGATACATGATCCTGAAGGTATACTATCCACAATACCTGCAGTAGCTACTGCCCTGTTAGGGGTTTTAACGGGCATTTATTTAAAATCAGGAGATAATATTGCATCTGTCAAAAAAGTGCTTTACCTGGGTATTTCAGGGATTGTATTGTTGATTGCAGGAAGATTATGGCATCTGGCTTTTCCCATTAATAAAAATCTATGGACAAGTTCATTTGTGATATACGCAGGAGGATGGAGTATTATTCTGCTGGCTGTTTTTTACCTCCTGATTGATGTTTGGAAATTAAAAAAATGGGCATTTCTTTTTATTGTTATTGGCATGAATCCAATTACTATATACATGTGTCAGGCACTTGTCAGTTTTGATACATTTACCGGTTTCTTTTTTAACGGTATTTTAGGATTACTCCCTGAAGATATACAGACGGTATTTTACTGGATATTTTATACATTGATAAGCTGGATATTTTTATATTATTTATATAAGAAAAAGATTTTCCTGAGGGTTTAAAAACATATAAAATATATTATTATGGATACCAGGCCTTATTTGTTAAATGAAATTAACTGGAAAACAGTAAAAGAAACAGATTATGAGGTAGTAATATTACCCTGGGGAGCTACTGAAGCGCATAATTACCATTTGCCCTATGCAACAGATAATATTCAGTGCAGTTATATAGCAGCTGAAGCAGCAAAAATAGCATGGGATAAAGGAGCTAAAGTAATAGTATTGCCAAATATTCCATATGGTGTAAATACAGGACAGCTTGATATTAAACTTACTATTAATCTTAATCCTTCCACTCAGCTGATTATCATGAAAGATATCCTTGATACATTAAAAGTGCAGGGCTTCAGTAAACTTGTCATACTTAACGGCCATGGGGGAAATGATTTCAAACCTGTTATCAGGGAGCTGCAGCCAAAATACAAGGATCTCTTTATATGTGTTATAAACTGGTATGAGGTTGTCGACTGGGCAAAATATTTCGATGATTTGGGTGACCACGGAGGGGAAGCAGAGACAAGCGTTATGCTTAATATTGCTCCTGAGCTTCTTGCACCATTATCTCAGGCCGGAGATGGGAAGGTAAAAAGCCTCAAATTTAAAAAACAGGGATTTAATTTTGCGTGGGCTCCAAGAATATTTTCCAGAATCAGCAATGATACGGGAGTGGGAAATCCGGCAGGGGCATCAAGGGAAAAAGGTTCTCCTTATTTAAAGGAGACTATCGGGAAAATTGCTGACTTTTTTATTGAGCTTGCTCAAACAGGATTGGATGAGTTATATGTGTAAAATAAAAGAGGCTGTTTCTTGCAGCCTCTTTATACTATTATAAATACCAATATCTCATGTCAGTCTCTTAACGCAGCTTGTGCTGCAGCTAACCTTGCAATAGGCACCCTGAATGGTGAACAACTGACATAGTTCATGCCCACTCTGTGGCAGAATTCAACTGAACTGGGTTCTCCTCCATGTTCACCGCATATTCCTACTTTCAGGTCAGGTCTTTTGCTGCGGCCTTTCTTAACACCCATTTCTACAAGCTGTCCCACACCTGTCTGATCTAAAACCTGGAACGGATCATTTTTTAATATTCCTTTATTAATATATATTGGCAGGAATTTACCTGCATCATCCCTTGAGTAACCAAAAGTCATCTGGGTGAGGTCATTTGTGCCAAAGGAGAAAAACTCCGCAACTTTAGCTATTTCGTCAGCAGTAAGCGCTGCACGCGGAATTTCAATCATCGTGCCAATAAGGAATTCTATTGAATCTCCTTTTTCCTTAAATACTTTATCGGCTACTGACTGTATAATTTCTTTCTGCATCTTAAGCTCTTCAACTGTACCGATAAGGGGAACCATTATTTCGGGAATTGCCTTTATACCTTTGGCTTTAAGATTCAGAGCTGCTTCAATTATTGCTCTTGCCTGCATTTCGGTAATTTCCGGATACGTAATGCCAAGACGGCATCCTCTGTGCCCAAGCATCGGATTGAACTCAGATAATTCGGCCACTTTTTGTTTTATATATTCAACTGATACGCCCATTTCTTTCGCCATTTCTTTCTGGTTATCTTCTTCATGAGGGACGAACTCATGCAAAGGAGGATCAAGTAATCTTATAGTCACAGGCAGGTCCTGCATTGCTTCAAATATACCTTCGAAATCTGACCTTTGTATAGGTAATAGCTGTTCCAGTGCTTTTCTTCTTCCTTCTTCATTTTCAGCAAGTATCATTTCTCTCATTGCTATAATTCTGTCGCCTTCAAAGAACATATGCTCGGTACGGCAAAGTCCGATACCCTTTGCCCCAAAATTTCTTGCGACTTTTGAATCATGAGGAGTATCAGCATTTGTTCTTACCTGCATTTTTCTGTATTTGGATGCCACCTTCATAAGCTCTCCGAAATCGCCGCTGAGTTCAGGATCAATGGTATCAATTTTACCTTCATAAACTTCCCCGGTTGAACCGTTAAGTGAAAGCCAGTCTCCTTCATTAAATACTTTGCCATCAATGCTCATTTGCCGTTTTTTATAATCAATTCTTAT
>CAZFHF010000344.1:0-3520 GCA_964518655.1 uncultured Bacteroidales bacterium
TATCACTTTTATTAATTTAATTAAATTAGATGATAAAAATCTATTTCTTATATATACTAAAACTCAAAATTATGAAACCAAACAAACTTAAATTAAATCTAATTTTTAACGCTAAAAGGATTTTATCAAGTGTTTTATTATTTATTTTTTATTTCACAAGCTCTTTTGGTCAATATGACACATTAAAACTCATTGATTATCTTCCAATTTTTTATGTATATTCCGCTACCGGGGTAAATTGGACTGAAATTGATGAGATTTATACATATTATGATAATGGATGGCATGAGCCCGATGATGGCTGGGGAGGGTTCACGGGAGGTTGGGATGGAAGAGGAAAAGCAATTTATGCGCAACCGGCAAGTTCCTCTGCTACAGTAGGAGAATTATCTTTATCAAATATTCATTCCATTTCTACATCTATAGGACTTTATGAGGGCGCAGGAAGTAGTGTGGATTTTGTAATACAGGTTTTTGATGGCTCAAATTACCATACCAAATTGGATACTATTATTTCTGAGCCTAATACTCAGTTTTTCTATAATATTGACTTGTCTGCCTGGTATGGCCAGGAAATTACCTTACGATTTATTACAGACCCGAACGGTTTTGACTTTTACGATTGGTCATATTGGGGAGAGCCAAAAGCCGTGATAGGCCCGTTTGAAAGTGATATAAAAATTGAAGAGATAATCTCTCCAAACCAACAATTTAAAATTAATGATAAAGACAAGATTAAAGTAAAAATATCTAACAATGGACTTAAAACTGCTGATACGATTATATTAAATTATGAATTATCCAATAATGATTTAGAGTTAAACAATTTAGACACATTTGTTCTTAATTTAAATAGCTACCGGGACACAGTTCTTTTCTTTGAAGATTCTGTCGATTTTAGTGCATTTGATCAAGATTTTTATATGAAAGTTTCTGTTGACTCATCAAATGACAATACTTACAATTTAAATGATACATTAATAAACATCTATACTATTAATCATTTTATTATTAGTAAAGTAATTGATTCTATAATTATTGATGGCAGACCTGATGATGAATGGAATAATTATATATATGAGAATTTATCTTTTATACAGGGTGAAATGCCAGAAAATGATTCTGATATTTCAGCTAAATACAAGTCGGCGTGGGATACGTCAGGTATATATTTTTTAATAAAAATAACAGATAACTATTTATATTCGGAACATGAAGATGATTGGCAAAATGATTGTGTGGAATTATTTTTTGATATTAATAATAGTAAAAGTAATGTTTACGAAAACAAGGATTTTCAGATAAGATTAATTTGGAATATCGATGAAGTTAATAGTGGTGATATTAATAGTTTATGTAATGGAGGTGCTTCCTCTATTGAATTTGCACAAATAGACACATTGGAGGGATATATTTTTGAAGTTAAGTTTCCCTGGCCAGTTTTATGTCTCGCTGATCCAATAAATAATCAGTTGATAGGATTTGAAATTCAGGTAATTGATAATGATGGTGCAGAAAGTGAGACCAGATTGCTTTGGAATGATACCTTAGGTATTGCATGGCAAAATACATCTGTATTTGGCACTATTAGATTTTTGGATGAGCAAATTACCTGTAAAAGTGACACTACTAATATTATTGATACAATATGCAATGGTGAAAATGTCCAGATCGGAGAGTTAATATTTACTGAAAATGGCAATTATATAGTTAACTTAACCAACCAATGCGGTTGTGATTCGGTAGTTAATCTTGCTCTGACAGTTAACCCGGTTGATCTAACCGAATTAACAGAAACCTTTTGTGAAGGGGAGAGCATCCAAATTGGTGATTCAATATTCACAGAAACAGGTAATTATTCAGTTACACTGACCAACCAATACGGTTGTGATTCAATCATTAATCTTGCCTTAAATGTAAATCAAAATCCAAATGTAGCTTTAGGCGCTGATACAACTATTTATTTTTCAGATTCATTAATACTGGATGCTGGAAATGGATTTGAAACATATGAGTGGAGTAATAGTGAAACAACTCAAAAAATAGTTGTTGATAGTTTGGCAGGCATTGGAGTACATACTTTTAGTGTCATTGTTTCTGACATCAATAATTGTTTTGGTTTTGATACAATAATTATTATCATTGAACAAACTACACGTATTATTTCATTTTCTGAAACATTAGGGGTAATAAAACTATATCCAAATCCCACAAATGGCAAGATTAGTATTGAAATTGAGAATATTCAGGATAAAACAAATATTTTAATTTATTCTGAAACAGGACAAATAATATTCTCAAAACAATTTGAATCAATAAGTAATAGTGTAATAGAGCAAATAGATTTATCAAACTATTCATCCGGGACTTATATAATAAAAGTAATTAACAATGATATAATTAAAACAGAGAGATTTATTTTGAAAAAATAGCCAAACTTATTTGCCGGCACATCCCGTAAATTTAACATGCCCTCAACTCGTTCGAAGTTTGCGGGAAGAGCCAGCAAAGCCAATCTTATTGCCCTGCCAAGGCAGGATTTAGGTTTGCCAATCCAAAAAACTAAATCAATTTCGCTCTTCGTGGAAATATTGATGAGTCAATATTTAAATAACTGATTGATAATAGAATACGAATAAGTCCAGCTTATAACACGGTGTTATAACGCATGCCGGCCAATTTATTTGAAATATAATTTTTATTATTTAACTTGTACTTTGATTTTGTAATGTTAAAGCAATGATTCTATTTTATTTATTATTAGCAACGCATTTTATAAGTTACAATTATCAAACATATTCATCAACTGAAGAGAGGGAATTGTTTTCTTATAAACAAAATGTTGTAATAGACAGGCCAATTCTTACAGTATGGGAATATTTAGATGATATAGATAATTGCAAAGATTATCTTTTTGTTTTAAAAAGTGTTTCTAAAATACCTGAAGGTCCAAACAGTATTGGTACTGAACTTACATTCCACATGGGTTTCCTGTTTAAAAACTATACAAACTACTATAAGGTGATTGAGTATATGCCTCCATATCTTTTTAGTTTTGAAGGATTAGATGGATCAGCTGTAAAGTCTACTGGCAGTATAATTATGCATGCAATTGATAGCTCCTCAACAAGTCTTACAATACATTATAAGCCTAAGGTATCAGGATTTTTTATGGTTTTATCTGATAAGAAAGTAGATATAATTTATAATATAACACTTACAAGGATATTAAAACAGGTAAAAAAGAATATTGAATAAACAACATTTAGCAAAAGTGCATACGACCAATTTGGCTTGTCACGCATCTTGCTCACGCTCTCTTCATGTTGACTTTACCATTATTATCCATTAATTTTATTAAAAATTAATGGATCAAGCGTTTGCGCAACATGTACGCCAAGGTGCACGACGCCTGTGGGCGCCGTTGAAGAGGCACTCACACCAAACTGCGCATGTACTCGACCATTTGTGCGTCATGCAAGAGCAATCGATAAACACTACATCATGAGGAAAATAAGTA
>CAZFHF010000345.1:0-3500 GCA_964518655.1 uncultured Bacteroidales bacterium
GAGTTATTAAATTAAAATTTGTTGACATTGCCGAACAAAAAGATATACTTTATTTCAGATATTCATCTCGGATTATATCCCACTGAGAAAAGTCTTGTAAGAGAAAAGCTTCTTGTCAGATGGCTAGACAGCATTAAATCAGATGCTGATGAATTATACCTTATGGGAGATGTATTTGATTTCTGGCACGAATATTCAAAGGTTGTACCAAAAGGCTTTACCAGGTTCCTGGGAAAGTTAGCTGAATTATCTGACAGTGGCATCAGGATACATTTCTTTACAGGCAACCATGATCTATGGGTATATAAATACCTGCCAAACGAGATAGGGCTTACAGTATACAGGAAACCCGTAATAAAGGAAATAAACGGGTTAAAATTTTTTCTTGCTCATGGTGACGGTTTGGGGCCGGGGGATTTTGGCTATAAGATTTTAAAGGCAATATTTTCAAATAAAATCCTTCAGTGGCTGTTTGCAAGAATACATCCGAACGCAGCTATGGCCTTTGGCCAAAGATGGTCACGCAGCAGTCGTTTTGCCAAAGGGTATATTGCTGAACCTTACAAGAAGGACGCTGAGGAAAATCAGGTTGTCTTTGCAAAAGAAAAGCTTAAAACAGAGCATTTTGATTTCTTTATAATAGGGCACAGGCATATACCTTATGATATTAAAATTGCCAATAACAGCCGGATTATAAATCTTGGTGACTGGATAAATAATTACTCATTTGCTGTACTTGAGGGACAAAAACTGGAATTAAAAACCTATTTACCTGAGAATGAGAAAAACATTATCAAAAGATAACTTCATTGATGAATTACATTTGCATTAATATAACCTTACAACTCAATATTCATTAAGGACTGACATATTAAATAACCATATCATTATATGCCCTGCTGTAAATGTTAACCGAGGATATAAGCTTCCTGTGGTTCCCGGATTGTCTAATCTCTCCCTCATCTATGATATATATCCTGTCAGATACCTTTGCAGTACTTATTTTATGAGTAACGATAATTATAATTGATTCTTTCTTCAGGCTGGTAAGCAGGTTAATTATAAAGGTTTCGGTTTCCCTGTCCATGTTCGATGTAGGTTCATCCATCAGCAACACTCCCGGGTTGCGGTAAAGAGCGCGGGCAATTGACACAAGCTGTTGCTGTCCTCCGGAAATATTAATCCCGTCTTCACCAAGAAGTGTGCTATAACCCAAAGGAAACCTCTCAAAATATTTATCAAATCCGAATTTTTTGCAAAAATCTAATACCTCCTGAATTTCGCCATTTGTATTTGCCAGGCAAATATTATCTGCTACCGTACCGTTAAAAAACATTGTCTCCTGGGGAACAACAGATATGACGTTTCTCAAGCCCGGAACAGAAATTTTATTTGAATCAATATTATTAATCAGATAGCAACCATTATCAGGATAATAAAATTTCTGTATTAAATTCAGAATAGTTGTTTTACCGCAACCACTATACCCAAAAAGTGTAATCATTTCCCCCTGCCTTACATTAAATGAAATATCTCTTAATAATTTCTTCCTTCCGGGATAGCGATAGGAAATATTGCTGAAGGAGAGTGATGATATTAAATCAGGACTAATCTTGCGGCTTTCTGTTTTCAGATCATATTCCTTTTTCAGTCCGGCAAATTCAAACATACGGTCAAATGCTATCCTTGCACCCTGTAAATGAAGATTAGCAAAGGCTGTTGCTGCAATAGCAGGAAACATTGACGATGAGATGCCTGAAATAGCTATTAATGATCCTATAGTCATTGAATTGTTAATGACCATAAATGAATTAACAGTTATTAATGTTATAATAAACAAAACACTGATAATGTCAACTATAAATCCAAGATTAATTTTTGTTCTGCCAAGCTTAAATATTTTATTCTGATAAAAGCCATATATTAACTTATTTATATCAGAAAAAAGAATTTCATTATTTGTATTCTTGATTATTTCTATACCCTGGATACTATTGATATAGTTGCTTTCATTTTTTGAGTGAGCTTCCATGACATCACGCTGACCCCTGACTATTTTGTTATGAAAAAAATATGCAATCATAAAAAACAAAGGCAGGCTTAACACAGTAATCAATCCTGCAGTGACAGAATAGAAGAAAATTACTGTTCCTGATACAATAAGGACTAATAAGTTGATTAACAAGGTATTTATTATATAGGCTATTGTCTGGCGAATTATCACGGTATCATTGAGCCTTGCCACCAAATCGCCTGTCTTACGGTTATCAAAAAAAGTTTTGGGCAATCTTAACAGGTTTGAGTAGAAAAAATCGATAATCCGTAAATTAAAATCCCTGCTCTGCTTTATGCTGAAATAACGATGAATATAAGATAATCTGCTTCTGAAGAACAAAAAAAATGTGACAAGAATTAGTCCGATAACGAGTTTTTCTCTTTTCCCTTCAGGCAGAATATCATCCACGAGTATTTGCGAAAAGACTGACATTACAATTCCCAGAATTGATATTGCTATACCAAGAATTAACGTTAATAATAAAATAGTAATATCATCTTTAACCAGTTTCTTTATCCATTCAATCTTTTTCGCCTTTGTTTGCTTTTTACTAATAAAATTTTTACCGGGAATAACCGTTAATAGTGCTTTTGAATTCCATACGGTCTCCATTTTATCAATTGAATATTTCTCAACACCTACAGCAGGATTGATAATAATGAAATTATCTTCCCTGAATCCGTAACAAACAACAAAATGTTGAACTTTATTTTCAGTGGTTACATGTAAAATAACAGGATTCGTTATTCTTTTCAGATACTCAATATCTGCTTCCAGTCCTTCGGTGATAAATCCTATTTCTCTGGAAGCCTGGTAAAGGCCGAGCATTCTTGTTCCTTTTTTTGTTGTACCGCTGAGTTCCCTGAGTTTCTCAGTCTTTTCCTCTCCCCCGAAATATTTGATTATACATTGCATGCAGGCAATACCACAATCGGACTGGTCATGCTGCATAACAAATGATTTCTTTGCTTCCTTTAAATCCACATATTAAATATTTAGGTATTAATGACGAATTTTTTAATTACCTCAATGCTTACTTCACCTTTAAAAAGCCTTTGCAGTTTGTAACTTTCATCATAAATAATTGTCGTTGGTACGTCGGCCGTCCCGAATAAAGCAATAAAATATTGATAATCTGCATGTAACAATTTAATTTGAGGATATTTATTTAATTTATATTCGGAATAAAATTGTGCCAGCTTACTTAAAGGCTGTTCAGAAACCAGTAGAATATTATGATCTTTAAATGAAGCTGCATTTTTTATAAGATTTTCAACCTCATTAATACAGTGGCAACATTCTGAATTAAAGAAAACTATAATAACCAAACGGCCCTTTATAATATTGTCAGTAGTAAAACCGGTTCCCTGAAGTGTTACAAATTCAAATTCAGGAAGTACCTCTCTTTCTTTATTGATACTGCTTTTAATTCTGATAACCATAA
>CAZFHF010000346.1:0-3496 GCA_964518655.1 uncultured Bacteroidales bacterium
ACGTTAGCGCCAATGCTTAACGAAGAATATTTAAATAAAATATGGATCAAATATTACATATCGAATTCAAAAATTATTATCATGAAAAAAATACTTGCTATAATACCCCTTACAATTCTTTGTTTAATCTTAAATGCACAACAAATTTTTAAAAGCCCAAATGGAGAGAAAAGAGTCATAATAAATAAAATATCTGAAAATAAATTTCAAGTTATTGTGAACAATACAAGGCATAATATTTACAAAAAAATTGTAAATCAAAAAATTTATTTTTTCGGGGATAGTTATGATGTAGCATACATTGCAAAATGCGAAGATGGCTATTGTGTGGTTATTAACGGTGTAGAACAAAAACATTATAAAGCTATTATATTTAATAAGATAGAGTTTAGTCCAGATAGTATGCAATATGCTTATTCAGCAAGAATAAAAATGAGATTGAATTCTGCGGATATCTGTTGGGTAATTAATGGTGAGGAGCGAATTCTATATAATGTTTCAAATTTGTCAAATATCACTTTTAGTCCTGATAGTAAGCATTGGGCTTATGCAGTAAAAAACAATAAAGGGGGAGGTTATATAATTGATGGACTGGAGCAAACAAAATATAATGATATTGCTTTGACAAGCTTTACTTTTAGCCCAGATAGTAAACATTGGAAATACCAAGCGAGAAAAGATAACAACTGGTTTTATATTATAGATGGAAAAGAAACAAAGAATGAAAATACTGCACTTTTTACTTCATATCAATTACCATTAATTTATGAAACACATGTGAATGATGTCGATTTTAATTCTGATACAGATTCGATAACAGAACTTGCGCAACATGATGTGCCAGATACACTAATGAATAATGAAATATCAAATCAGGAATACAAGAAATCAATAGCCTATAATCTTTATTCTTCAGGCTATAGAGACCTTGTTATTACAAATAAAGGGGACAGTTTAATATGTAAAATAAGAGATGAGGATAGCTCAAAGGTATATATTTCTTTATTTGTGAATGAGACAGAAGTTGAAAAATATATAGTAAAAGATAATATAATTACTTTACAGAAGGATTTTTATACTTCAAGAAGAAAATCTAAATCCAAGGTTTCCTATTACAAAGAAAATGCAGTTAAAGGAAGTTATTTGAGCTTCAATCCTTGCATTATAAATATTGGTGGCGATTTTAATGGAGAACTGTTTAGCACAAAAGAAATCCGTGGTTCAAACCCATATATTGATGGAGTGTATGGTCGCTTCTTTATCCCCAAAATAAATCCGGGGATTGGATATAATATCAAATGTGGAATTATTAGAAAGTACAAGTATTTGGGATTTGGCATTGAAGCTTCTTATATACGATCAAAGCATAACAGTAGCTGGATGTCATATGATATGAAAGTAAAGTATACCAGTATGCAGGCGACCTTAAGTTTATTATGTATGATAAGTGATGATATAATATGGAATCTCAGTTTCACGTATCCTTGGGACAATCTGGAAATTAAGGATGGAGAATGGGTTGTTACAAATTGGGAACCTTATACAGTTGAAATAGCTGGTGATAGTAAATTCCATAATTCGGATTGGAACCCAATACCATTTAATATAGGATCAAGTCTTGATTTCTTTATTAATAAAAGTTTTATGTTTTTTGCAGGTTTTGATTACCAAGTTAGTGGCAAATATGAAGCGGCAGGAATGTTCAGTGATCATTATTATAACAACAGTGGATACGAACTATCTAATATGTCCGGACTTTCAAGTAAACTTCTAAATATCAATTTCGGAGTTAAGCTATTTTTTATCAAAAGATGATTGGTATAAGCACTGGCGGTAACAAATGGTATAGTGCATGCGGGTCTCAGAGGTTTTGTAAGGTTTGTGGCTTGAAAAATGGAAGTTGTACCCTGATAAGTAACCGCTTCACACTCCCGCACGACACCATACACTGGGAACGTTGTGCCGCATACATCAATATATTGATTGTCATTTAATAATTTGTATTAAATGATAGATAAGTTTATTTTATTAAGATTTCAATTGGCTTTTACATAAGAGTAAGTATTAAAAGTGCAATTTATCTATTAATGTAAAAAAAATGATTGCATATTGTGGATTGAATTGTGATACTTGTACTATTCATTTGGCATCTATAGAACAAGATAGGTCTCATAAACTAACTATGAGGAAGTCCATAATTGAGCAATGTTTTAAGCATTACGGAATGAATTTGCAGATTGAGGATATCACTGATTGCGATGGATGTAAAGCCAATACTGGAAGATTGTTTTCAGGATGTTTGAATTGTGAGATTAGAAAATGTGCTATAGAGAGAAATGTTGAAAGCTGTGCATATTGTAAAGAGTATGCTTGTGAAATACTAAAAAAGCATTTTTCTCATGATCCGAGTACACAAACTCGACTTGAGAAGATTCGTCAAGAAATTTAATAAGAAAATATTTTAATGTAAATAATGCACGACGGCACAAAACGCGGTCATAAAACATTGGGGCTTTAAATGTAAAGTTGAGCTTTTCGTCTCACAAACAGTTTTTGTTACTATGTACAAAAACACGTTCCGAAAATCCCAACGTTTCATACCGCGGGAACGTTATAGCCAATAGCATGAGATGACAACACTTCATAAAATAAACAGATGAGACAAAAATATATCCTGGTAGTTTTGGCATTTGTGATTCTGATTAGTCTTAATATTAATCCACAAATGAACTTTGAGACTAAATATCAGCACTGGGGATGGAATTTGTCTCTGCTTGCAACTATTTTGACTTTATTAATATTTCGATTTCGAGACCCGAACGATTGGAAACAAAAACTAGGGATTGATTTTAAATACAAAGATTGGATTGGATTTTTTATTACAACAATAGCTATATTGATAGTATCATTCTATCTTGTTGATTATATATCAGATGCAAGCGGATTCGATTTTAAACCAAAGATTTTAAATTACAAGTATTATTATTCACCAACAACAAGGTTTTTTCCCATACTTGGAGATTATTTATATTACATTCCTGAGACTTTTAACGAAGAGATTCTAATTGGAGCATTTTTACTTTTAGGATTGGAACGTAATTTTAGGAAACTTGATTCAAATATTATTGCTATTGTGATTGCTTTAATATTTAGTTTAATGCATCAAGCAATGTATAAATGGAGTCCAGTTCAATCAGGATTATTATTGACAACCCAGACCATTATGACACTTTTCTTTGTTGGAATTTTAAGAAATGTGCTTATTCTAAAAACTCGTAAGATAGCTTACTCATGGGCGATACATTTAAGTTTTAATATGATTTTCTTTTCTGGATTCTTTATCAATCAATCAACTGAGAAATTTGCAGGAGAACCAGAAAGATTTAATATTGTATTTGGCAACTTGACAATGGTATTGATAACTGGATTATTAGCTGCTATTTCATTGATTTGGCTGAATATTAATAGGTTAAGAATAAATGGATATAAAGCTACT
>CAZFHF010000347.1:0-3474 GCA_964518655.1 uncultured Bacteroidales bacterium
TGCTTCAATGCCCGTTACATTTGATATACTTTTCAACCTGACATCCAATGCTGTAACTGCTTCAGCTTCGGCGTAGCTGATTTCCCTGTCTTCATCTGTGTCAACTCCTTCCGCTATCAGGGCATTTTTAAAATTTGCATCAGGGATATTTACATTTTGCCCGTAGGATAAAAATGTAACAGGAACCAGCACTGATAATAACAGTATTTTTATGGTGCGATATTTTAACTGGGACTCATGCATTTGTGGTATCTTTCTTACTGCTATTAATCTGTCAAAATTAATTATTTTAAGAAAAATACCCTATTAATAAATAACTTACATTAAATAAAACAATAATCCCGGCAGGAGTATATCTGGAGTTTTAAATATATTTCATTGCCAGTTTTCTGTAAGGTGAAATGCCGCTGATATTTCCTGATCCCGGACAAATCCTGCCAATCCTTTTTTTTGGGATCTTTTACTCACCCCAGGTTAATATAGTGATTTCCTTTGTCCAGGTTGGTTTTGTCTCTTCGTTTTCATATACTAAAATATCTACATTTGTATGAATTGAATCGGCATCAAGAATAATCTTAAAATCAATTTCTCCTGTTCTTATTGACGAGAATATTCTTGATTGTTCTTTACTATTCCAATCTGAATAACTCCAGCCTGTATTTTGCTGAAAGGCAGGGAAACTCCAGAATGGACCGATTATCTTTACCTTTAGGCTTGTGCCTTCGGGCAGAAAAGCTATCATCGAATAATCCCCGGGGGGATATTCTGTTTTATCCCTGTCAAGAATATTTAAACCATGGGCACCTGACTCGGGATACTCAATATAATTAGTAAATTCAAAATTTGTGCTGTCAATAAAAAGTTTAATATAATTTTCAAATTCGGGAATTGTAACTTCCAGCCCCAGGATTTCATATCTGTTTTCAAGGTTAGTTCTGATTTCATTTGTTTTTATTAGCTTGGCATTATTGATTAAGGTTACTCCTAAGGTATGACTATCCAGAATGCCATCTTCCCTGATATCTGTGCTGATATTAGCTAATAATTCAGATAATTCTGCAACTGAAAGATATCCCTGTAATATTAATGATACTGCCAGCAGAATTGAATTATCTTCTCCTGCCTCAGCAATATCAAGACTTTCAGATTCAGCCATATCTGGTTTCTCAATCTCAAAGATTCTAAGTATTTCAGCTTGAGCTTGTCTTTTTGCATTTTCAAAGGAAATTCCATGTGAAACCAGGTATTCAACCCTTCTTTTTTCCAGGTTTGATAATACATTAACATTTAAATTATTTTTATCAGTTATGTTGCATAAAGCAAACAATGTAAGCTGTGCGCCGGAGCTCTCATTGATAATCTCGTTAAAATAAAATCCGTTGGCTATCATCTCAACAAACTCAGAGGACAATTGAACATTTTTCAGTTCAAATGTTCCTCTGTTATCAAGGATCTGAGAAGTGTAGTTTTTTCCTGTTGGAATCAAATCATCCCCCAACTCTGAGAAAGTGATTGTAGAACCATTTAAATATGGCCCTTTTTGTACATAACCTCTGATTTGTCCCGGCAACAAATCATTATCAACTTGTTTTATTTCACATGATGCAGTGAAAAGTATCAAAATGAGGATTTTTATGAATCTTGCTCTTTTCATAGTTGCTTTTATTTTATTTGGGCTGCTGCCTTAGGTAAATGCATACAAAAATACCACCATATACAATTGTATATATGCAATATGAAAGCGTTAATAATAGTTCTGTTTATGCTTTGTAATATTTTGCCCTAACTATGATATATACAATATGTATATAAGTAGCTGTCAGATCTATTCATCTGATTCAGAGTAAAGTTACGATAATATTTAACCAAATCCAAGAAATATGCGAGCTTCCTAAAAGGCTCCTGACCTTTATTCTCAATCTATGTCAGTTCCTTCTTATATATCCTGTACCTCTTATATACCTTGCCGTTCATGCGTTCCATCTCTGCCCTCATCCTGGTATTGGTCTCCAGCTCAAGGTGGCTGTCAATATATTTTAATCCTGCTTTATGAGCTTCTTCAATCATTTTAACACCCATAACAGCATTAATACCCATATTCCTGTAGTCTTCGCGTATCGCGCCAAGCAGAAGGTTGAGCTGTTTTGTCAATTTCTGGTGGTATAATATTTTGAACAGTCCGAACGGGAATATATGGCCACTGCAGCTTCTTATGCCCTCGCTCACATCAGGCATGCCAATAATGAAAGCTACCACTTCGCTGTTGTAATTTGTTACAACTTTAATGAACCTTGGATTTAAAATTGAGAGGTAGCGGTTGGCATAATCTTCCATTTCCTTTTCATCCAGGGGAAGAAAGGCATAAACCTCCATGAAGGTCTGGTTTAAAAGACGTAGTACCGGTTTGATATATGGTTTCAACTGTTTGCGCGACGTGAAATCAAGTATGTTAATGTTGTTGTTTTGTATACCCCTCTCATATATCCGCTGGTAGAATTCAGGTATTTCATCAGGTACATCCAGCTTATAAACTACCAGGTCATTATGCTTTACATAGCCGGCATTTTCCAGAAGCGCCGCCTGGTAAGGGTAATTGCAGTTTGTGGCGATGACTATAGGCTGGTCAAATCCTTCAATAAGCATCCCCTGCGGGTCCTTGTCGGAAAATCCCAATGGTCCTACCATCCTTGTCATGTTTTTTGAAAGAGCCCAGTCTTCAACCGCCTTAATAAGGGCATTTGCTGTTTCATCATCATCATAGGTCTCCATAAAACAAAACCTTCCGTCATTTTCGTTATGAGCCTCATTGTACTTGCGGTTGATAATGCCCATTATCCGGCCCGCCAGCTTATTGCCTTTCATTGCAAGAAGAAGGATAGTATCGCAATAGTTAAACGACCGGTTTTTACGGGGATTAAAGAAATGCCATTCATCCATATATATCGGGGGTACCCAGTTCTTATGATCTTTATGAATCCTGGCAGGCAAGTAAATGAACTTCTTCAAATTATGCCTGTTCCTAACCTCAATTAGCTCGACGGACATTTTTTGAAGTTTAGGATTTAGGTATTATTATATGATAGTAAATACTGCTTTGACATAGGATTTATTACTTTTCAGGTTTAAGCAAACTTAAGTAAATGTAATAATATTCTCAAATTTAATGCACTTCAGGGAAGTCATTTTCGCTTAGATTATTCAGGCTTATATTTTATGAATGCATTTTCATTGTTTACCTGGCAGTCACATTTACCACATTTTGTAATACCAACCTTGTTACTGCAACTCCCTTTGCCGTTGACACTCACTTCGATCTCGCGGTCAATCCAGTCAAGGGTGCATGTTTCATCATATGTACGCTGGCCCGTTTCTCCTATTATTTCCCACGACATTGTCGAACATCCGGCATTACAAGTGATTTTGGGAGTATCGTCCTTGAGAAAGGCAAGATCAGCGAAAAACAAAAAGCAAAAA
>CAZFHF010000348.1:0-3435 GCA_964518655.1 uncultured Bacteroidales bacterium
CTGGAATTAAAGAATAAAGATATTACTGACAGTATAAGGTATGCAAAGCGAATTCAATTTGCTATCCTTCCTCCGGATATTCCCTTTGATGATACCTTTATATTTTTCAAGCCTAAAGATATTGTAAGTGGTGATTTTTACTGGATAACCTCCCAGGCGGACAAGGAATTTTTTGCCGCTGTAGATTGTACAGGACATGGAGTACCCGGTGCTTTTATGTCATTTATAGGCTACACATCACTCAACAAAATAGTTATAGAAAATGGCATTCATGAACCTGCTGAAATACTTAACCGGCTTAACGAAGAAGTTGCTACAGCATTGCATCAGAAAGGGGAAGAAGCTGTACGGGACGGGATGGATCTGGCACTAATATCATATGCACCAAAAACAAGAGAGCTGCAATATGCCGGAGCTTTTAATCCTCTGTTCCTTATTCAGAATGGAGAAATGAATGAGATAAAGGCTAACCGATTTGCAATCGGACGTTCAACAGATAGAGAAATGAAGTTTACAAATCATAAACTGAAAATTAAAAAGGGGGACTCCATTTATATATTCTCGGATGGATACAGCGACCAGTTTGGCGGACCTGATTGCAAAAAATTCAAAACAGCAAATCTGCGAAGTCTTCTGCTAACTATCTATAAAAAGGATATGGAAGAACAAAGGGCAATTATTGAACAAACCTATGAAGAATGGAAGGGAGAGAATGAGCAGATTGATGATATAATAATCGTAGGCAGGAGGTTTAATTAAGCTGTTTTTGATTTTCCATTCAACTTACATTGGATAACACCTGCGGTTTAACCAAAGCTTTTACTGCAAGATAAACAGATTCGGCATCAAAGCCGCATTCCTTATATAATTCTTTTTGTGTGCCGTGCTCAATAAACCTGTCAGGAACTCCAAGCCTTTTGACTGTTGCACTGTAACCATTCTCACACATAAACTCAATTACGCCGCTTCCAAATCCGCCTACAATAGTACCGTCTTCAACAGTAATAATATTCTTATATTTTTGAAATATATTGTGTAAGCATTCCTGATCAATGGGTTTGGCAAATCGCATATCATAATGTGCTATGCTCCTGTGTTCAGTTTCTAGGCGCAATATCGCTTCACTCACAATATTTCCTACATGTCCTATTGACAGAACGGCAACTTCAGAACCTTCATTGAGCTTTCTCGCTTTACCTACAGGTATCTCACGGTAAGGTTTCTGCCAGTCAGTCAATACGCCTCTTCCTTTGGGATATCTTATAGCAAAAGGGCCGTGTTTTTTAAGCTGGGCAGTATACATTAAATTCCTGAGTTCTTCTTCATTCATAGGTGCAGAGACTATCATATTCGGGATACTGCGTAAATACGCCAAATCCAGTACTCCATGATGGGTGGGACCGTCAGCACCAACCAGCCCGCCCCTGTCAAGGCAGAATACTACATGTAATCCCTGTAAAGCAACATCATGGATCAACTGATCATATGCCCTCTGCATAAAAGATGAATAAACATTACAGAAAGGCAGTAATCCCTGTGTGGCTAATCCTGCAGAGAAAGTTACGGCATGCTGCTCAGCAATGCCAACATCGAAAGTCCTCTCCGGCATCTCATTCATCATTATTTTTAATGAACACCCTGACGGCATTGCAGGAGTAATACCAACTATTCTGTCATTTCTTCTTGCAAGGTCCAATAATGTATAGCCAAATACATCCTGATAAAGAGGTGGCAGAGGCTTTTCAGATTTTACTTTAAGTATCTCCCCTGTTTTTTTATCAAATCTCCCGGGTGAATGGTACTTTGTCTGGTTTAGTTCTGCCTGCTTAAATCCTTTTCCTTTCTTGGTCAGAATATGAAGCAATTTAGGACCTTTAATATCCTTCAGATCATCAAGCAACCTTGTAAGATGGATTACATCATGACCATCAATAGGCCCAAAGTAACGAAAATTAAGGGCTTCAAACAAGTTGCTTTGCTTAAGCAATATTGATTTAAGCCCGTTTTCAAGCTTTTTAGCATAATCCCTGGCGTGAGGAGCAATCTTATTTATCTTTCCCAGCAAATTCCAAATTTCACTCTTCAATCTGTTGTATGTCCTTGATGTTGTGATATCAACCAGATATTCCTTAATTGCGCCGACATTGGCATCAATAGCAATATTATTATCATTAAGGATTACCAATAGGTTTGGCTGCTCATTTCCCACATTATTTAATCCTTCAAATGCTAATCCTCCGGTTAAAGAGCCGTCTCCGATAACAGCAATAACATTCCTGTCAATACCCTGCCGCCTGTCAGCTACAGCCATACCTAAAGCTGCTGATATGGATGTTGACGCATGGCCTGTGCCAAATGAATCATACTCGCTCTCACTCATCTTTGGAAATCCGCTAATACCCTTATACTTTCTGTTGGTATGAAAATCCTTTTTCCTTCCTGTCAGTATCTTGTGACCATAAGCCTGATGCCCAACATCCCATATTATTTTGTCAAAAGGTGTATTAAAGACATAATGAAGAGCAACAGTTAGTTCAACAACACCCAAACTTGCTCCCAGATGCCCGGGGTTAGTTGACACTTCGTCAATAATATATTGCCTGAGTTCCTCACAAACATATAACAACTCCTCAATCTTCAGATTTTTCAAATCAGAAGGATAAGTGATCTTGTCTAAATAAGACGTATTATTCTGTGACATGAAGGAAACTAAAAATTAAGCACACAAAGTTAATAATTATTATTTACTTTATTTGAGGTTAACTGATTCATGTTGTAATTTCATCAAATTATTTGATATTGTACCAGAAATATACGCCAACAATGAAAATAATAAATATATTTATCGTTCTTTCCGCACTGATGATACTATCCTGTGTTACTCCAAGACAGTTTAAGGATCTTCAGCAGGAAAACAAAAACTGCCAGGAGGAAAGGGAAATACTAAAGAACGAAAACGAAAAATTAACGGTTGCAAATACTGAGTTAACATCAAAAATTGAGGCTGTTGATAAAAATCTATCCAGGTTTGCCGAGGACAGTATGAAAAACATTGCTGAAATTAATCAGTTACAAAAGAGCTATAACCAGTTAAGCAAGAGATATGAAGACTTGCTCAAGGCACAGAATGCGATTACTGAAGGAAGTGAAAAGGAAACAAGATCTCTGCTTGAACAGCTGAGAATCTTGCAGGAAGATCTGCATAGCAAAGAAGATGAGCTTAATGTACTTTCACGAACGCTTGATGATAAAAAGGATAACCTTAACACCCTTAAAATTGAACTGGAAAAGAGAAATGCCCGCCTTATTGAACTTGAAAATATCTTATTCAGGAAGGATTCTGCGGTGAAAGCATTGAAGCTCAAAGTGTCAGATGCTTTACTTGGATTTGAAAATCAGGGTCTGTCAGTATCTCAAAAGAATGGAAAAGTTTAT
>CAZFHF010000349.1:0-3402 GCA_964518655.1 uncultured Bacteroidales bacterium
CCTTGCCGTTCTCCGCTTCCTTAAACTTCTCTTCATTCAGTTTCTGCCGTATCTTGGATTTGGCTTTTGATGTGACAACAAAATTCAGCCAGTCAAGTTTTGGCGACTGGTTTTTGGAAGTTATTACCTCTACTTTTTCTCCGTTTTGCAGCTTATAACGTATAGGTACTGTTTTGGCGTTTACTTTTGCACCGACGCAGGTCTCCCCCACCTCAGTATGAACATCATAAGCAAAATCAAGGACAGTTGCCCCCGAGGGATATTTGCGTAATTCGCCTTTTGGTGTAAAGACAAATATTTCTTTTGAGTATAGACTTAGTTTGAAATCATCAATGAACTCTACAGCGTCAGGATCAGGTGTTTCAAGAATTTCTCTTATTTTCATCAGCCATTCTTCCAGAACCTTCTCACTTTCCAGTCCCTTATATTTCCAATGCGCAGCAAAACCCTTCTCAGCAATTTCATTCATGCGCTTTGTCCTTATCTGTATCTCCACCCACCTGCCTTCAGGTCCGATTACAGTAGTATGAAGCGCCTCATAACCATTTGTCTTGGGAACCGATAGCCAGTCGCGCAAACGCTGCGGATTAGGCTGGTATATATCCGTTACTGTCGAATATACCTGCCAGCAGTCTGATTTCTCTGACTTAAGCTCACTGTTTATTATTATTCGTATGGCAAATAAGTCATATATATCCTCAAATTCAATGTCCTTCCGCTTCATCTTGCTCCAGATGGAAAAAATGGACTTCGGCCTCCCTTTAATGTCAAAATCAAATCCCTGTTTTTTAAGCTCCGACTTTATTGGCTTAATAAAGTCACTGATAAACCGCTTTCTTGTATTCATGGTTTCCGCAAGCTTTCTTGCAATAGAATCATAGGTTTTCCTGTCAGTACATTTCAGTGACATGTCCTCCATCTCTGACTTGATAAGGTATAATCCCAGACGATGTGCAAGGGGTGCATATAAATATGATGATTCGGACGCTATCTTGATCTGCTGCTCTACAGGAAGGTTATTCATAGTTCTCATTACATGCAACTGTTCTGCAAGTCTTATTAGTATTACCCTTACATCCTTTGCGAGGCTGAGCAGCAATTTTCTGAAGTTCTCCGCCTGCGTATGTTCAGGTGATGTGCTTAAATCAGAAATCTTTTCCAGTCCCTGTGTTATTGTGGCAATAATACCGCCATATTCCTTTTGTATCTGCTCATGCGTTATTTTACCTTCCTGAAATATTTTACTGAGGAAAATGCCAATTACTGAGATAGCCCCCAGTCCTATTTCCCGGACAGCAATCAAAGCGCTTTCAAGTACAGCTAGTACCTTTGATTCTCCTGACAGTTCTTTCTCATCCTGCAAAGCTGATTTAAGCAGTTCAAATGCATTGTCTATTACCTGCTTCTCAACAGGATCCTTTGATGCCGTGATCTCCTTTAACAACAATCTGTACTTTTCAGAAATATCAGTCCTTTTATTTGCTGCAGGTTCTTTTGACATAGGAAAAACCAATAGATTTAAAAGATAACAGATTAATACCTATAATGTTGCAAAGGTAAATAAAAAAGGGACAAAAAAGGGACAGCGCCCCCTCGATGGGGCGCTGTCCCTTTTTTATTTCTCCTTATCTATCTCATCAAGCTTTTCCATCCCTTCAATATTCATTGATTTTGTGATTTTTGAGATATTCTTCATATCAATGTCACCCTGAATAATTATTAGGGCGCTCTCACCAGGGCTTCCTACAAGGAGCAACAACTCCTCGACCTTGTTATTCTTCTCCTTTATAAGGAATTTAACATTCTCATCTTTCTCTTTAATGACCATTACCTCTTTATAGTCCTTAACAGGGAGTTCCTTCATCACTACATCATATAAATTAATCTTTGGCTTTGTTCCGGGATCATCATCAGTAGCAATAATCTTTATACTGTTCAACCTGCTTATTGCCTCTGCTACTTCATCACTTTCACCTTCTGTATCAATATCCCTGAATAAATCAAACATATATTTAGTGATGTATACTGTAGTAAATCCATCCTGCCCCGAATATTTATCAAATATTTTATCCACAGCAGATTGTGACATCAGTGTAGCTGATATTATCACAAACAAACTAAAAATTACTATTTTTCTCATGACTTATTATTTTCTTGTTATTATTTATCATCATCAGGTGAATATGGTACTTTTGACAAAAGCTGTAACTTATTAATACCCTGATCCAGCTTTGAAACATTTTGAAGCATCTTCGAACCTTCTTCGAGCTTCGATACATTTGTCAGCTTTTCGGTCCCCTGGTTAAATTTTGCAGACACAAAATACAGGGCTTTTTTTGTTTCTTCATAAGCAATTACAGGATCATCAAAAGTGCCTTTATCTTCAGGTTTATTAACAAAATACTTAAAGGAGTTATAAACACTAAAAACTATCAATATGGAGGCTGCAACACCTGCAACACGTATCCAGAACCTGGTGCTTTTAAATGCAGGCTGTATTAGCTTCTGGTCATCAATAAGCCTTTCCAGACGTTCTTCAAAATCATCAAAGGGAACATCCATTTTTGCCGCCTTATCAAACATGATGAACTGCTCCTTATCCACAATAAATTCTTCAGAAACATCAGGATTATCAAGAAAATATTTTCTTAAGGTTTTCTCTTCATCCAGTGTTGTTTCCCCCTTATAATATTTATCAAGGAGAGCTCTAATTTCTTTTGACTTCATAATTTTTAATATTTATAAGTATATCTTTAATTTTATTACGTGCCCTTGACAAATTCACACGTACAGTATTAACATTAATATTCATTATATCAGCAATTTCTTCAAATTCATAACCTTCCACATCCCGCAGCTGAATTATCATTCTCTGTTGTTCAGGAAGGTCCCGGATAATATCATTCAGCTCTTTCATAGTGTAGCTGCTTTCAAGAATATCATGCGGATTACTTTGTTCTTCCCGGTAATCATAATTTCTGGTATAGCTATCAATGTAAACCGGCTTTTTTGCTTTTAGCCTGTCAATGCACCAGTTTTTTGTTGTTTTCATTGCAAAAGCTTCTATGTTTTTGACTGATTCCATCTTATTCCTGTAATTCCACAATTTTAAGAACACTTCCTGAACAGCATCCTGCGCTTCTTCATTATCTTCGAGCATAAGGCGTGCGAAATTAAACAGCTTTCTGCCTAAGGGTAATACTATTTTTTTAAACTCCTTTGAATCCATTAAATGTTATATCCTTTTGGTTCGGTCTCAGGATTAAGCAATAATAATCAGTAACATCTTCTAAATTTATAACACTTTGCTGATATTTATTATCCTGATGCTGATTAATTTCGCACACACTTTATTAACGATTCTCCTTTTTAGCAAGTTTCAGCTTGTCAGAACATTTAAAA
>CAZFHF010000350.1:0-3397 GCA_964518655.1 uncultured Bacteroidales bacterium
GTCATGGTCAAAAATAGAAGAGCAATATCGGTATGAGAAAATCAGCAAACCCTAAGTATGAAATTATTCTTGAAATATTTAATATTATTTTCCTTTATAACCTTCATTATCAATGATGTTTTTGCTCAGGAAATAAAAGTTACAGAATTTCGCGTTGCTACAGCGGATATCTCTGGTAGAGAAAATGTTGTTTTTGATGCAAATGGAGATGCATGTGCCTTGATAAAAGTTCGAACAAGTTTAAAAAATTTGCAATTTTCATGTGATTTAGAAATACGCAAAATAGAATCACATGAAGGAGAATATTGGTTATGGATAAGTCCCAATACCAGCAAAATATACTTTGATGAAGAAGGCTTTAGCAAAATAGAATACATACTTCCGCAATTAGCAGAATCATATAATGTTTATATAATATTTTTATTGGTTCTGCTTCCTGATAAGATTCTATATAAGAACATATATTCAGTCCAGGTTTCTACAAATCCTAAAAAGGCGGAAATATATTCTAATAAGATATTTTTAGGATATTCACCTATTGATATTAATATTAATTCAGATACATTTCATTACGAAATACGAAAAAAAAAGTACTATACTGTAAATGATAACTATGAATTTAATAAAGATAAGCCAGAAATAATTGTGTCATTGAAGAAAAATCCTGATGAAAACTGGATGTTCTTAAATCTTTACATATCTGGTGGTAATAATTATTACCCACCATTCTTCGGGTTTGAGACTGGTGTAATTGGCAAAACCGGATGGTATATTTCGATTACGCCACCTATTATAAGAAGATCAATAGCAACAATTAACTTAAATAGGGAAAATCCTTTGATAGTAAATACTCAAAATTTTCTTAAGGTAGTGGGAGAACCTTCAGAGGGTTACTATATCAGACTTAAAGACATCAATAATAACTTTTATAGGCATTTTAGATTAAAAGCCGGAATTACACAGAAAATATTCAAAAATGCTTATCTAAAGGCTGGCTTGGGCTTAGGTATGGCTACACAATGGTACAAACTTGTAGTAATCCCTTATTCCAATAAGCCAGAGATGGAAATTCCTTTAAATAAAACATTTTATGGGAAAACAGATAATCCTATTCAAGGTTTACTTTTTGAAACAGGTTTCAGTTATAGAGTATTCTCAAAATATTTAATAAATTTTAATATGTCGTCTACAGGTTTTTCAAATTGGTCGAATCCTGGTTCTCTTAATTTTTTCTTTCCTTTAGAAGGCTCATTAGGAATAGGTTATAATTTTATTTAATATGAACAAGCAGTTATTATTCGTATTATTAGCTTATTTTAATTTTTTTATAATCTCTTCATGCAGAGTTGAAGATTTAAATCCCGATGGAATAACAAATGAGATAAAGGTTACGTGTTTTCTTACAGATTCCTTAACCACAAATGCATACGATACTTTGCATGTAATTGATGTATGCGTCTCAAGTTCTATTCAAAATTGTTGCTATGATAAGAAATTCATTTCTTATGGCCATTGCTGGACTTACAATACAGACTCTTTGCCAACTGTTTTATCACATAAAAGGGAAATATCCTGGTATACTGCAACACATATTAAAGATCCGTTGACAGGGTATGTCTATACTTTACCTCAAATATGGGAACCTCTCCGAACTTACATACCGGTTTCAGATACGGACACAAAACTAATTGTAAGAGGTTATGTGACTATAAATGATACAAAAGTTAGGTACTCAGATCCCTTAGTACTTGTAAATCCTATTCAATATGCGAATTAATCAAATTTATAAATATTACCTTTTCCTCTTAATAAATATTATTTTATCAGAATCAGGCTATTCTCAAATCATAAAAGTTGATCTATTATCTATAGATTCTCTTTTGGTAAATGATACAGTAAATATCGTACATGATGTAAACGGTGAATTATGTTCTTTGGTAATAATTAATACTGGTTTGGGAGGTATTAAATTTTACTCCAATCTTGGCGTAGAGAAAATCATAAAGATAGCTGATGGATACAAAGTATGGATATCAAATGAAGCAAATATTATTAAGTTTATTATTCCAGATTTCCCTTTATGCGAATATAATCTTCCTGAAAGTTCTCATAAGTATAAAAGGTATGTTATTGCAATTCAGGCTGAAAAAATTGAAAAAACTATATTAAAGGATACAACTCATGCTAGTTTATCCATTTCAACTACACCCAGAAAAGCAAAAATATATCTAAATGGGGCATATACAGGGAGATCACCAATTATCATAAAAGAGCCAAAGTTCTACAAATTTGAATATAGAATTAAAAGAAAGTCTTATGCATCCTATTCCTCCTTTGATAGTATGGATATGAAAATTAAAAGCCTAACGGTTGAATTAGAGTCCCTTGTAAAAAGCAAAAGATACTTTGCATTAATGAACTTGATTGGTGACGGCTTGTCTAAGAGTCAAGTTGATTCACATGCTATGTTTGGTATTACTTTTGGAGTTTTTGGGAAAACTGGTTATTATGGTTCATTTAGCTTTCGTTCTGTCAATGACAAGGTCGTAACAGAACCATATAATACAAGAGAAGATTATTTCAATTATAATAAAGGGCAGAAAATGAGGATAGCTGGTGGTATTTCCTATCAAGTAATAAATCCTGTATTTCTCTATGGGGGTCCTTGTTATACCGGAAGAACCTATCAAAGAGAAGGATATCTTGATGGAAAATCACAGTCATTAAATTTTGATTTTGGGGTAGTGTTTAGAATTGGGTGGTATTATCTTTTACAGATTGATTACTGTCCAAAAATTAACAATACTTATTCATCAGGAGGAATTGGACTCGGAATTAATTTCACGAAAAAAGAAAAGCCTAATAAATAATACAAAAATATTAAATGAACTAATATGTGGATTGACTGGCAGTTTACTTTTTCACCGTCCCTTCGCTGTCAGGCACATTACGCAAACCACACAATCCCTCTCTCCTGCATTTGTTTGCGTAAAGAGCCTTCCAGCCCGTCCCTGCGTGAAGCCGAGCCTGGTACTTAAAGCAGATCTTAACAATATACCATGACAATTACAAAATTTGCCCTACAGCTAACACGGACAATATGGGTAAGTTGTTCGTCACACTTTTTGCTTTTGCTCCTGCTCCCATGACAGTTTTTTAATGGTTCGTGCACCCGGATACGCTCATCTGCTCGCAATTTAAATCCTATACCGTGATAAATTACTGCCTTCGAGAAAGTTTGTACCCCCGAGTACTCGGGGCCAGTGCCCGCAACCAAATTTGTAACTGGGGATAAGTTCGCGGCTCCGATCATATTTGTACCGCGACACGCGTAATGCTCATAAAATTTGTACCTGGACGTCAAAAAGTGCGCCATACCCTCCTTGCACCGTGACAG
>CAZFHF010000351.1:0-3397 GCA_964518655.1 uncultured Bacteroidales bacterium
CCGCCTATATTAACCTTTACCATAAAAAAAACATTTTATTACCATGGAAAAAGTTACATAAAATAGCCGATAGTTAAAAGGCATATTAATTCACTGAACAGTAATTAGTTATGTTCGGCCTTAAAGACAGACTTTAGACTTAATATTTCGTTTCATACTATACTATAGAATTTGCTTTTAGCAATTTATTCTGTATTTTTATTAAAATGAAATATTTGTGTCATTTCATTAACCTTAAAATCAAGAAAAATGAGAGCAAACACATTCTGTTTAATACTTTACATTGTATTGATAGCAAATAATTCCTGTCAGAAGATTGATAATCCAAAAGACCTTGAAGCAGTTAAAAAAGTGATAATAGATGACGGGGAAGCACGGCAAAACGGGGATCTTGAATTGTTGTCACAACTATGGGCGCATGAGCCCTACATAGCTCATTTTGGTGTATCAAAACATATGTGTTTCGTAATTAAAGGCTGGGAGAATATGGAAGAAAGACTCAGCTCTATGTGGGGATCCGGGTTTAATAAAGAAACAAATGTGGTCAGGGATAATATTAACGTGCACGTTAACTGTAATACTGCTTTTGCAGATTTTGACCTTTATATCTATGATACCTCCGGCAGTGTTGAAGCAAAAGTCAATGCATCACTTGAAAAAATTGACGGGGAATGGAAACTGGTCTTTCTGAATGTTATTGATGAGGAATCATTTAAACAAACCGATAATTACTGGCCTTTTTAATCATATAATTAAATCCTTATTATTCATATTTAATACTGTTAAACAATTAATAATGAAAATACTACTGTCTGTTATGCTGTTCAGCATATTCATATTCCCGGCAATCAGCCAGGAAGTAGTTGAAACTAATGAAATTAACGCAATTAAAAAGGTAATTATAGCCGAGGGTGATGCTAGGCAGAACAATGATTTTGAGTTATTTTCGGACTGTTGGGCCCGTGAACCCTATATACTTAATTACTGGGCAATTAACTGGGGTTGTGCAACAATAAAAGGATGGGAGGAATTGTCAGAAACATTTAGAGCAAATCATCGAGGAGAGCCCGATCCTGATATGAAAATAAGAAGAGAAAATATTAACATACACATAAACGGCAGTATTGCAGTATCTGATTTTGACCTTTATATCGACGACTTTAATGGCATAGATCTTGAATCAAAGGCAAATGCGACGCTGGAAAAAATTAACGGTTCGTGGAAGATTATTTACTTAAATGTAATTTTTGACAAGTCCTTTGATAAACCTGATGATAATTAAAATATAATATATTCTGCCAGCGAAGTATGTCGTTATTCCACAGGTTTATTGCACATTCAGGTTCGTCAGGAATGCTCCAAGAACAGCAAGCAAATTCCCTGACATATGAACAATTATTGCAAATGCGTTATTGTCATGTTTCTCCTGATAATAACCTGCTATTAATCCAAGTGTTGTCGTAAAAAGTACTATTCTCAGCAAAAAAAGAAATCCCGCTCCTGTTGTAATTAAAATCAAATGGGCTAATCCAAATGCTACAGCACTAATAATTACAGGGATACTAATTTTCCTTTTCAATATAGTAATTCCACTAATCTTTAAAGGTTTTAATAAATTCATCAGAAATCCGCGAAATAAAATTTCCTCGGCTACACTTGCATAAATAAATACAAAAATTAATACTTGCAACGGATTCATTTCTGATAATAGAGCATGCCCTTCTACCTTTTCTCCTACAATATTTGCCAGACTTGTCATTAATATATTAATAACGATTGTGACCAGTATTCCTATTCCAACAGGTTTTAATATATACTTAAATTTTGGTAAGGAAATATTGTAATTCAAGTTGGCTCTTAAAACATAAATTGCTATAACAGATAGTAATAACATAATTGTGTGAGTACTAAAAGTATTAGCTATAAAGTCAATATTCAGATTCAATTTACTGCCAAAAAAATTGGCAGTCATAAAAATTACAGCTGTGATGATAAGTCCGTAAATGATTCTTTCAGTATTTTTCATTTTATTGTTTTTTTGTTTATATTACCCTTTCCGTAGTCTGCAAATTGTGCCCGACTGTCGCGCGTAAAGCCATGTTGCTGGTGCCATTGTTAAGTTATCAACTGCTGCTAAGATAACAATTTTCTATTATCCGTACACTAGTTAAGCACTGCGAATTGAATAAAAGCTATTTTTGCATAAATTAGCTATTAATAAAAATAAAGTAGTTTTCTATGAGAATGTTTGTTACAGGAATGGTTTTATGTATTACTTTTCAGTATTCATTCTCTCAAAAAAACAAATTAGAAATCCCATATTATCCGAATGAGGTAGTGGACTTTTCATTGAAGTATGGTATTTTTAAAATAGGCGATGCTCATCTTGAATATTCTTTTAACAAAAAATGCCCTGGAGCATATATTCAGGCATACGCTAAAAGCAGCGGCCTGTTTAAATTAATAAATAATGTTCATTATAGATATGAATGTTGTATGGATACTGCAACCGGATTGCCAATTACAGATTCGAGGATTCTTATGGAAGGTGATTATGTGGATATCAGCACTGTCTATTATGATCATGTGTCCCGTAAGGATTCATCTCTGGCATACAGTAAAAAGACAGATACGGTGGTTTGCCCGAAAAACACTTATGATCTTTTATCAGCATTATATCATTACAGGGCAAATTATGCGGGAGATAACCTGCCGCTGAACCATTCAGTTACCACCACTACATTTTTTATTGATGAAGTCTGGGACTTAACAATCAGATATTGCGGAAAAGACACAATCAATACAATATTCGGACCTGTTGAGTGTCTGGAAATTAAACCGGTTACTATTATAGGGCGGTTTTTCCGGACTTCCGATGCTATGAGTATCTGGATTACAAATGACGGGAAATATATACCGGTTAAATTTTCAGCCGATTTAAGATTAGGTGCTCTTTACGGTGATATTACCGGCTATAAAAAGCCTCAATATTAATGATTTGGATTGGAAATATGAATACCTTCGTGTCTCCATAGCAGCCCTTTTGGCATTCCTGCCGGTATATATTCAGATCAAAAATAATAATAATTACGATCTGAATAAAATGATAAAGAATTATCATAACATTCAATAATAAACCAGGATTAAATCAGAGCAAATCCATAAGACATCGGTATTGTGAAATCTTTCTTGTCCTTATATTGTTCTATTCTTTTAATTGAATTCTCTCCTTGAACCTTAACTTTCAGAAAAAGCTCTTCATAATCATGAAAAAATTGAACTGTATTGTACTGTTGGACTTTTCTAAATTTGTATTTCTTTAAGGCTTTCCAGCTATTTATTACTTTTTCCTTTTCATCAACAATATACGCCCATTCCGAATTAGGCCAATGGTCAG
>CAZFHF010000352.1:0-3387 GCA_964518655.1 uncultured Bacteroidales bacterium
TGAGAAGGATATGTCTATTGGCGGAAAAATGGTTCAATTAAGCAAGGTTTTTCCCACTCTCGATTGTGCTGCCTGCATCACTACACCTAAAATGTCGGAGACAGCACGCCATCCAAATATTGAAATATTGACCTATAGTGAGGTGCTTGAAATAGAAAAGAAGGAGAAAAGCTTTAACATAAGAGTGCTGAAGAATCCCAGATACATCAGGGAAGATGCCTGTACGGGCTGTCAGGAATGTGAATTTGCCTGCCCGGTAATTCTGGAAGATCAATATAATTACGGACTGGCTGCAAGGAAAGCAGCGTATATACCTTTTAATTTAGCAAGCCCCAGGATTGCACTTATTGAAAGGAAAGATATTTCTGCTCCATGTATTCATAAATGCCCCGGAGGAGTTAAATGTTATGGTTTTGTATCACTTGCAAGAGCAGGATTTTATGAAGAGGCGATGAGACTGCATCTTGAGGATGCACCAATACCAGGAAGCCTTGGACGTGCTTGTTTCGCCCCATGCGAAGATGAATGTACAAGAAAAGAGATTGATGGACAGGTGTCAATAAGAAGAATAAAAAGATATTTTACAGATTACTATTATAAAAAATATCCTGAACCGGAATTCGGCCCTGTTGAAAAACAAATAGATAAAAAGGTTGCTGTTGTGGGTTCTGGTCCTGCTGGTCTGACTGCAGCATATTTCCTTGCCAAAAAAGGCTATAAGGTGAAAATCTTTGAATCTGCACCTGAACTGGGAGGCATGTTAAAAACTACTATCCCTCTTTTCAGGCTGCCGAAAGATATTGTTGACAGGGATATTAAGAATGTTACTGTATTGGGTGTTGAGTATGAAACAAATAAAAGAATAGAAAAGCTGAAGAAGCTTAAAGATGAAGGATTTGATGCGGTTTTCATTTCTGTAGGAACACATGAGGCAAGAAGATTCAATGTAAAAGGCAGTGATTTGAAGGGAATAATCGGCTGCCTGGATTTTCTCAGGGATGTCAATACAGACAGAAAAATTGATTTGAAAGGAAAAACTGTCATGATCTGCGGCGGGGGAAATACAGCAATTGACACTGCAAGGGCAGCAGTGAGATACGGAGCCAGGAAGGTTATGATCGTTTATAGACGCAGCAGAAAGGAAATGCCTTCGTTTGACTGGGAAATAAGGGAAGCAGAAGAAGAAGGAGTGGAGTTTCAGTTTCTGACTAATCCGGTGGAATTCAATGGGAAAAACGGAATGCTGTCACAGGCTGTATGCATTAAGATGAGACTGGGTGAACCGGATGAAAGCGGCAGACAGAGGCCTGAACCTGTTGAAGGTTCCGAACATGCCATTAATACTGATATAGTTATTGAATCTATAGGATTATACCCTACAACATCACATTTCAGGGAAGAACTTGAAATCAACAAGGATGGCACTGTTAAAGTTAATGATGAGACCCTGCAAACCTCTGTTCCATTCATATTCGCAGGCGGAGACGCTGCAACAGGGCCCTCGACTATAATTGATGCAGTAGGGCAGGGGAAAAGAGGAGCCTTCTATATTGACAGATTTTTGCAGGGACAGGAAATGAAGGATATGGAATTTGATTACAGATTGTCAGCTGTAAATAAGGATGAGGTTATAAAAAGAAATAAAGATACCGGTAACAAACCGCCGGTTGAAAAGAAAGGCAGACCGGTAAGTGAAAGGATAAAGGATTTTGAGGAATGCGAAATGACATTTACGGAAGAAGAAGTATGCTATAGTGCATCAAGGTGCATGGATTGCGGTAATTGCCGGGAATGCCATTTATGCGTCGAAGCTTGCCCGGCAGATGCTATAGACTTTTCACAAAAAGCAGAAGAACTAACTACTGAAGTTAAAGCTGTTATTTTATCACCGGGATTTGATCTTTTTCCCGCAGAATGTAAAATGGAATATGGTTACAGGAAATACAGCAATGTTATACATTCCATGGAAATGGACAGGCTTCTTGCACCAACCAGGCCGTTTCATGATGTTCTGAGACCCCTTGACGGTAAAAAACCCGACAATATTGCCTATGTATTATGCACAGGATCCAGGGATAAGACTTTAAATAATCCTGTTTGTTCCCAGATATGTTGCATGTATTCAATTAAACAGGCACAACTGCTGATGGGCGCACTGCCTTTGGCTGATCTGACCATTTATTATATAGATATCAGAGCCTTTGGTAAAGGATTTGACGAATTTTATGAACAGGCGAAAGGTATGGGTGTGCAGTTTGTTAAAGGGAAAGTGGCCAAAATAATCGAGAAAGAAGATAAAAGCGGAAATCTTATCCTTAAATATGAAGATATTGAAGGCGCGGGTATTAAAGAGGCTGAACATGACCTGGTAGTCCTGTCAGTTGGAATACTGCCAAACAGTGAAATGACATCACTGTTTATAAATAAAAATCTGGATGTTGATGATTTCAACTATATAAAGCAAACAGATGAACTGTTAAGTCCTGCTAAAACAAGTATTGACGGAGTATTTATCGCCGGAGCAGTATCAGCTCCCCTGGATATTCCGGACTCCATACTTTCTGCAGGAAATGCTTCGGCTGAAGCAGCAAGCTATATAAGGAGCAGGACAAAGCAGCCGGAAATTTAATATGGCTCTTTGCCATTAATGACGGAATATTAAGTTTTGGAATTTATATATGCATTTTAAAAGTATTTTCTTTTTATGAAAGATAAAATAGGTGTTTATATATGCCATTGCGGTGGCAATATCTCAGATTATGTGAATGTTGACGCTGTAAGAGAAGCTGTAAAGGACGAGCAGGGAGTAGTAATTACAAAGACAATGATGTTTACATGTTCTGACTCAGCGCAAAAAGAAATGAGTGATGATATCAAATCAAATGACCTTAATGCTATTGTTGTTGCCTCCTGCTCACCAAAACTTCATTTATACACCTTCAGAAATGTAGCCGAGAGATCAGGATTAAATCCATATAACTATATCCAGTGTAATTTACGGGAACAATGTTCATGGGCTCATAGTGATAAACCTGAAGAAGCTACGGAAAAAGCAATACGATTGGTCAGGGCATCAATAGGAAAAGCAAGATACTCTGAAGCAATAGCATCAATAAAAATATCGGCACTTAATATAGTACTGGTTATTGGAGCAGGAGTATCAGGTATGAGAGCAGCAATAGAACTTGCCGATATGGGGACAGAAGTTATTTTACTGGAAAAAAACCATTTTGTCGGTGGAAGAACAACACAGATAGGTGATTTATTCTGTACTAATGAAAACGGGAAAGAGCTAATTAATAAGCTTTACAAAGAAGTTAAAAAAATAAAGAAAATTTCACTCTTTACAGGATCAGAACTGGAATCAATAAGAGTCAGTGTAGGTAA
>CAZFHF010000353.1:0-3385 GCA_964518655.1 uncultured Bacteroidales bacterium
GTTGATAAATTCAGGGAGCATTATTTTAATGCCCGAAATTTGATGTGTAAACGTCTTGACCGGCTGAATTCGGTGTTTGAATACCAGAAACCGGGAGGCTCTTATCTTATGTTTCCAAAAATATTATTGAAAGAAGGAAAAGATTCAACAGCCTTTTGTAAAAAACTATTAAAAGAAGCCAGGGTATCAACAACACCTGGTATAGCATTCGGCCCAACAGGGCAATCACATTTGAGATTGTCTTTTTGTGTATCGGAAGATGAAATAAATAAAGCTTTTGATAGAATGGAAGAATATTTTAAATGAATTATCAAAATCAATAGATTAAAGGCTTGTTTGCAGAATTTTTATAAAAAATTTATCATTTTATATATAATTAGTAAGTTTGAAATTTTTTTAAGGAGTATAGAAACTCAAAATTAAAATTATGAATTATACAATAAATTAAAAGTAAAATTGAAATGGAAAAAATTCGAGCAAAGATAACAGGAATAGAAGCATATCTGCCTGAGTATGTCCTCACTAATGAAGAACTAAGTCAGATGGTCGACACTTCTGACGAGTGGATCATGCAACGTGTCGGTATTAAAGAGCGGAGGATATTAAAAGAGAAAGGTCTTGCAACATCTGATATGGGAGCAGAGGCCGTAAAGGCACTTTTAAAGAAAACCGGGACAAAACCCGAAGAAATTGAATTAGTTATTGTTGCAACAATTACTCCTGATATGATGTTCCCTTCAACAGCATGCCTGGTGGCCGATAAAGCCGGAATAAAAAATGCATGGGGTTTTGATTTGAGTGCTGCTTGTTCAGGTTATATTTTTTCATTGCATACTGCCTCTCAGTTTATTGAGTCAGGCAAATATAAAAAAGTTATTCTGGTTGCGGCAGATAAAATGTCATCGATCACTGATTATACAGACCGTACAACATGTGTTTTATTTGGTGATGCAGCTGTTGCTACTTTAATTGAACCTACAACAGAAGATTTTGGTGTAATTGACCACATGCTGCAAATTGATGGCACAGGAAAAGATTCATTGTACCTTCGTGCAGGAGGATCCTTGAAGCCTGCGTCACATGCTACTGTTGATGCAAAAGAACATTTTGTTTATCAGGATGGACAAGCTGTGTTTAAAATAGCTGTTTCAAAAATGGCAGATGTAGCCCTGGAAATGATGCAAAAACATAATATTAAACCTGATGAACTGGATTGGTTTGTCCCTCATCAGGCTAACAATCGGATTATTGAGACCGTTGGCAGAAGAATGGGCATAAAAAAAGAAATAATCATGATAACTATTAATAAATATGGGAATACTACTGCCGCAACAATTCCTTTATGTCTGTGGGAAAAAGAGAAACAACTAAAAAAAGGAGATAAGCTTATTCTTTCAGCTTTTGGCGGAGGATATACATGGGGCTCGATATTTCTTAAATGGGCATATAACAGCAATTAAAAGAGATTTTATCCGGGAAATAGGAAACCTAATGCAACAACCGGAAAAATAAAAAAGCTGTGAGGTGATTATTGAAGGAATTTCTCAATCGAATTAATAATGGGATATAGAAGTAACCAGCGTCCCGAACGTAAAAGCAGTGATTTTAAGTTCGGCAATTTAATAACAATATCTCTGGCGCATATGCTTCATGATATATATTCCTCGTTCCTCTCGCCTGTCATTCCTTTGCTTATTAATAAATTTAATATTTCTTATTCTTTTACCAGCCTTTTAAGCGTAATTCAGCGATTACCTTCCGTAATAAGCCCCTTTGTAGGCCTTCTGGCTGACAGAATAAGCCTCAGGTACCTGGTTATTATATCTCCCTCCATAACCGGCGTAGTTATGAGCTTGCTCGGAATGGCACCACATTATATTGTGATAGTTATATTATTGCTTGTGATGGGTATCAGTTCCTCTTTATTTCACGTTCCTGCACCGGTTATGATTAGCAAGATAACAGGAGATCGTAAAGGAATGGGGATGAGTTTTTATATGCTTGGAGGAGAGATTGCACGTACAATTGGACCATTGATTATTGTAGGAGCGGTATCTTTATGGACATTTGAAGGTACCTGGCGTTTGATACCATTCTGCCTTGCAGGTTCTTTTTTGTTATTCCTTAAACTGCGTAAAATAAAAATATATAGTGAATTTCAAAAAAGAGAGAAAATACTGGGAAGATGGAAGACATTTAAAACATTTCTCCCTTATCTTATTCCAATTACTATATTCTTGTTCTTCAATACATTCATAAGACAGATTTTCAGGTTTTACTTACCCACATACATGGATATAAAGGGTGAAAGTCTTTGGGCAGGGGGGATTGCTTTATCCGTTTTTCACATTTCCGGAGCAATAGGCTCATTAATCTGCGGTACCTATTCAGATAAGATTGGAAGAACACTGACACTTATAATTATGGCAGTATTATCCCCGGTCTTTATGTGGCTTTTTGTTCATATTCATGTAAAAGAAATAAATTTTATATTGCTTGTTGCACTTGGTATGGTATCTGTAGGAACAGGCCCGGTGCTTCTTGCCTTTATTAATGAAATTCCTACAGACCGTATGGCGTTTTTAAACGGGCTATATATTTCAATAGCTTTTCTCACAGGTTCAGCAGATATAATGATTTTAGGAGTTATCAGCGACTGGTTGGGACTTGAAAATACATTTAATCTATGTACTTATCTTGGAATTTTAGCACTCCCCGCTGTATTTTATATTTCCAAAAAAAAGGATAAATCTCCGGCTGGTGCAAGTTAACATCTGCTTAAGATAAAAAATACATTATTAATTCTATCCTACTTCACTTATTTTCTGCAATATGGGCTTATTCAGAATTTTTATGGTTTTATTATACATATCAATAATACCTTCTTTTGAAAGTTTCACTAATGCACGTGAGACGCACTCCCTGGAAGTACCAATCAAACCTGCTATATCACTTCTTGTAATTGACAATTTAAATTCATCACTTTCATAAATTTTGTCCGCCAGATATAAAATAGCATCAGCAACACATCCGTGCAAATGCTTTTGTGTTTTGTTAACACATTGATGATAGTTGTATATCTGTTCCTTACATACATACATTAACATCTGATATGCACATTCACCATTCTTTCTTATTAAATTCTTTATAACCTCGCTATTTATGAAACATACAGTAGTTTCTTCAATAGCAGTTGATGAATACTGGCTGATACTGTCACTGAATATGGCATGTATTCCAAGAAAAAATGGTGCTTTGGCTATCTGTAGTATCTCCTCTTTTTTGTTTGGCCCTGTGATATGTTCTTTTATTAATCCTGATTTTACATATACAACATTTGTCGTAAGAGCTCCCTGTTTAACTATGATTTCCTTTTTTCTGAATT
>CAZFHF010000354.1:0-2645 GCA_964518655.1 uncultured Bacteroidales bacterium
ATATTATTAATAATTTAATAATCAATAAAATGAAGGCAATAATAAGAATCAAACAATTATTTATTCTGGTCTTTATTACTACATCTTTTTTAAACGTTTACGGCCAGTTTAAGGCAGATATGTATTATAACATGGGAGGGAAAGAAAGAATATTTAAAATCTTTTCTGATAATGAAAATTACAGGTATGAGTTTAATGAAGACGGTCAAGAAGGAGTGGTAATATCAAAAAGCGGTGCTAACCAGATTATTATACTTATGACGCAACAGAAAATGGCAATAAAAAGTGCAAGTGGAAATCCTATGAGTATGGCAAATGATCCTTTAAAAGCTTATGAATACTATAATGAAAAGGGGTATGTTAAAGAGGCCGGCAAAGAAACAGTAAACGGCATTGAATGCACCAAATCGGAATTATGGAATAAAGATGAAAATACCAACCAGAAAATGTTTACTGTGTGGACCAGCAAAGAGTATAATTTTCCAATAAAGGTTGCTAACCATATCGATGTCACAGGGCCAACAGGTTTTGAGTTAAAGAATATAGAATCGTGGACTCCTGAGCCTCATAGTTTTACAGTGCCTGATGATTACAATATTATTGATCAACAGCAAATGGGCACCCAGGGTTATTAAAAAATATTTCGGAAACTATTTTTTCGCCGGATTAAGTGCATTCTTTCCAGTATTCATCTTAAGCATTGAAGTAAAGCTTTTTATATAACAAGTGATTACTTTTATTTAAAAGTAGCTTGAGCCGTCCCAGCAGTGGGTGCATAATTTTTCTTTAGGCAGTCCTATAGCTTCCACAAGGTCTTCGAGTTTCTGATACATAAGGCTGGTAAAATCAAGGTTTTTTCTTATTTGTTCAACCATCTCTTTATGTTTCCCGCTGTTGGAATCAGAATACTCTTTCATGTCAATATCTTCTTTCCCCTCCATTTGTCGCACGGCCTTACGTGCAGCGAGGTCAAGGTGTGATTTGGAGCGGCTGAAATTCAGGAATTCACAGGGATAAGTCAGCGGGGGGCAGGCGATACGCATGTGTATCTCCTTGATTTCTGCGGCATACAGGTCGCGCACGTTATCTTTCAGCTGTGTTCCGCGCACAATGGAATCGTCGAGGAATATCCCGCGGTTGCCACTTATAAGGGCTGTATTTGGCAGGAGTTTCATCTTGGCCACAAGGTCGCGTAGTTCCTGGCTTTGGGGCATGAAGCTGCGCGGCCAGGTAGGTGTATATTTTGAATACGGGCGTTTCAGGGGTATGCGCCTTTCGTTGCTATAGCCCAGTGCATGGCCAACGCCCGAGTCGGGGATACCTGCCACGAAATCAGCATCGGTCTTATCCCTGCGTGCCAGGGCGGCACCACAGTGGTAACGGCATTCATCGACATTTACACCTTCATAAAATGACGGAGGATAACCGAAATACACCCACAGAAAAGCACAGATCTGCATCTTATCATTTGGTTTGCGCAGTTGTTCATAGCCGTCAGGAGTGATCTGAATAACCTCACCGGGTCCGAGGTATTTCTCAACTTTAAACCCTAGGTTTGAGAAAGAGCATGTTTCAAATGCCACAGCATAAGAACCTTCTTTACTGCCAAGTATAATGGGCGTTCTTCCCAGCTTATCGCGTGCTGCGATAATTTTCCCTTCATTAAGAATGAGCATTGAGCATGTGCCTTTTACCTTCCTGTATACATTTTCAATACCAGAGGCAATGGATTCACCTTCTGCAATAAGCATTGCTACCAGCTCGGTGGGATTAATACTGCCGTCACTGATCTCTGAAAATGTACGCCTTTGTTTCATAAAATCTTTTTCAAGCTCACCAATATTTATTATCCTACTGACAGTTGCAACAGCAAACCGGCCGATATTCGAAGTAACAAGAATAGGCTGTGCCTCACTATCACTAATAACACCTATACCGCCGTTTCCTTTAAAGGTTTTTATATCATTTTCGAACTTATTTCTGAAATACCCGTCTTCGATATTATGAATGGAACGTTGAAATCCGGTATTTTTTGAATAGAAAGCAAGGCCTGCCTTCTTTGTACCCAGGTGAGAATGATAATCAGTACCGTAATATACATCAGAAACACAATCGTTTTTGGAGATACTGCCGAAGAAACCACTCATAATTACTTTTGTTTTAGTTAAAATATCAGACTAAAAGTAAAGTAAAATTCATCTCGAACTTAAGATTTAAAACAAAAAAGAAATCAACAATCTGAAACTGCTGTTATTTGTTGCACAGGGTGGATGATTGTTAAAAAAAAATAAAAGTATTTGATTATAGTTTATAAATATGTATTTTTAATCGTACTAAAAATCTTAAACTATGAAAACAATCATCTCCTGTCTCATTATTACCCTGTTATTTTTGGGTATGTATTCCTTTAGGTCATATGAAGCAAAACAAGATCTTAACAAGGGAACAACTGAAATTTCAAAAGCATATTTTGAAATGGGCGATACTGTAAAGGTTAAAAAGGAAAAGGCAAAAGCTGAAAAAGAATGTAAGAAAGAGGTGAAGAAAGCCGAAGCTGAAGCTGTTGAAGAAGCTGTCGAAGAAGAAGAAATTGAAGAAGCTGTCGAAGAAGAAGAAATTGAAGAAGCTGTCGAAGAAGAAGAAAT
>CAZFHF010000354.1:2745-3384 GCA_964518655.1 uncultured Bacteroidales bacterium
TGAAGAAGCTGTTGAAGAAGAAGTTATTGAGGAAGAAGCAGAATGATCATTACAAGAAAAATAAGATGGGGGGCATATAAGCCCCCTTTTTTATTTGACTGGGAATGATTATTTTTATTTACTGAAATATGACCCTAAATATTTAACCCTGTTATGAAATTAAACAAGTTTGTCCTGCTGCTGATTATTGCAGCTCAAATATTATTCACAAATAATCATTTGACCGCTCAGACGGAATCTTCAGATGACACTGCCAGGCAGGTAATAACCTCAATTCCCATTCCTGAAATAACGCTTCAGACAACCCAGGTTAATTCACTCATTCTTGATAAGCAAAAGAACCTTTTAACTGAGGAAGACAAAGCACTGATAGTCACAAGGACAGATACATTACTATTCAGAGTAAACCTTTTACGTGAAGATCCGCGAGTACATAAAATGGAATCACTGAACTTCAGGATTCTTTCCAACCTTGAAGGAGAGTGGTCTCTCCTGAATTCAATATTAATGAATGAGCAGAATATTTTAACAAATAAGCTGCAGATGCTGGAAAATGATATTCGTCTGCTTGAAGAGATGCTTACTGTATGGAAGAACACTCTAATTGCTATTGAGAAGACTGAATCTCCTGAAATGGTA
>CAZFHF010000355.1:0-3382 GCA_964518655.1 uncultured Bacteroidales bacterium
TTATTCACTTCCAAATGCCAAATAGTGTCAATATGAAAGCATGCTCAAAAGCAACTTCTTTGTAATAACTGTATCTTCCTGATGCTCCTGCATGACCTACTGATAATTCCACCTTTAGTAAAAGTATATTATTATCTGTTTTCATGTCTCTCAGTTTAGCTGTCATCTTTGTAGGTTCCCGGTAAGTTACCTGCTCATCTGTCATGCCGGTCAGAAAGAGCATACAAGGATAGTCCTGTGGAGCGATATTATCATATGGAGAATAGGATAACATATAATCAAAGTATTCTTTTTCATTAGGATTTCCCCATTCTTCATATTCTTGTGTTGTCAAAGGCATGTTTGGGTCTAACATGGTATTAATCACATCAACAAAAGGAACTTCCAGGATTACTGCTTTAAACAATTCCGGTTTAAGGTTCACCACGGAACCAGCCAGTAAGCCACCTGCACTAGCACCTTTTGCAACAATAAGTCCTTCAGAACTATATCCTTCCTTTATTAAATATTCAACGCACGTTATAAAATCAGTAAAGGTGTTCTTCTTTTTCAATAATTTCCCATCTTCATACCATTGTTTCCCTAAATCACTTCCTCCTCTTACATGTGCAATTGCATAAATAAATCCTCTGTCCAGGAAGTTTAGTCTCAAAGAACTAAAGTCAGGATATGAGTTTATTCCATAAGCGCCATATCCTTCAATAAAAACAGGGTTTTTCCCATTTTTCTCCAATCCTTTTTTATAAACAATTGAAATAGGAACTTTTGTATCATCCTCTGCCACAGCCCAAAGTCTTTCAGATTCATATTGAGAAGGTTCATACCCGCCCAATACCTCTTTTTGTTTCAGGAGTTTTTGTCTTTTAGTTTCCATATTATATTCATATATGGAATATGGAGTTATCAATGAAACATACGTGTAGCGTAAAGCCTTTGTATTAAAATCAGGATTAATATACGTGTATGCATCATACGTTTCCTCGTCAAAGGGAATGTAGTTTTCTTCATTTGTTATCCAATTAATAATTCTGATTTTATATATGCCCTTATGATTTTCGTTTAACACTAAATAATCTTTAAAAATATCGATATCCTCTATCATTACATCTTCCCGGTGAGGTATGACTTCCTTCCAGTTTTCTATCGAGGGGGAGTCAATTTTTGCTTCCATAAGCCTAAAGTTAATGGCATCTTTATCTGAAAGAATGTAGAATTTATCCTGATAATGATACACATCATATAAATGTTCTTTTTCCCTGGGATGAATAATTTTAAAGTCTTTATCAGGAGTGTCTGCATTTAAATACCATACTTCACTTTGTTCAGTACTTGATGAACCCGAAAAAATATACTGCTCAGATTTTGATTTCCATAAATAGATATCGTACAGCGAATCCTTTTCATGAAATATGAGTTCATCCTGGCTGTCGGGTTGCCCTAAAATATGCTTATAAACCTTAAAGCTTCTGTTGGTCGTACTATCCTGAATTGAATAGAATAAAGTTTTGTTGTCATTTGCCCAGGCAAGGGATGTTACAGAATGAAGTGTGTCTGAAATTGGTGTTTCGGATTTTAGGTCTTTAAAATATATGTCGCATTCAAAATTCCCGGTTTTATCGACATAGTAAGCCATAAGTTCATTATTAAGGCTTATTTCATAATTATAAACGTCGTAGTATTTATACTTTTTAATAATCTCATTAACATCAAGGAGAACTTCTTCTTCATTTGTTAGTGAATCTTTTTTCCTGCAATAAATCGGATATTCTCTGCCTTTTTTAGTTTTTGTATAGTACCAGTATCCTCTCAATTTATATGGAACACTCATATCCGTCTGTTTTATTCTGCTTAATATTTCTTTGTATAATTTCTTTTGAAACTTTTTGGTGGGTTTCATCATTTCTTCGGTATAGGAATTTTCAGCTTTAATATATTCCAATACCTTCGGATTATCTCTGTCCTTCAGCCAGTAGTAGTTATCGGTTAGTACCTTCCCTTGAATAGTATCTGTTTTTGGTATCTTTTTACAGTTTGGCGGTTGATGATCATCCTGACCAAATCCGGCCAAATGGATAAATAAGATGATTGCCGTTAATATTTTTCTCATTTTCTTAGTTATAAATTGCAGTTAACTATAAAGGATTCTTTCGACAGTATTTATAAAAATATGACTATTAAACGATAATACAAAATTGATAAAAAGTAAAACCTGATCTAAAAAAAGATTTTGCTGATTTTTGCCCTAATTGCCATAGAATGACATATAAAACAGAATTTGTTGATAATATTGGAAAAACCAGTCACTTTGCCCACCAAAACCGGAAAGGGTACTTCGATATTTGAATTTATTATCGTATTGATGAAAAAATCCTAAAATGACCAGTCACCCCAATTCCCTTTTATATCCTGACTCACATTAACTTTTGGAGTCTGCTCTTTCCCCTTAATAACAGATTTTCTATTAACTTCTTTTGATAAGTAATCTCCAAGCTCTTTATATGTAACATTTCCATTAGATACCTGAAGCTTTTTTAACAGGAAATAAGAAAACAGCCCATGTGATTTTTCTTCATAGGGGTGTGCTGTCTGATCACCCGAAACGGCAGTAAATACAACAAGGTTTCCTTTAATAGTATTTGATTTTGGTTTAATGATAACACCTCTGCCTGATGCAAGCATTCCATCCCTGGCGGCACCACTAAAGCAGGCATCCAAAAATACTGTTGCTTGCTTAGTTGGGAATTCACTTAAGGCATCATATAATTCATCTACTTTTATTGCTGTCCTGGTTTGTGATGCTATGCCGTCAACAGGCAGCAGGTATGCACTTTTTGATTCATTGTCAGGCATACCGTGGCCCGCGTAGTAAAATATCAACTTTGCATCTTCCCTGTATGCTCTGGCAACACTTTTAATCCATTCAATTTCGCTCAGCATTGTACCGTATGAAGCGTTTTCTACATAATGTACCTGTTCCGAAGGGACACCAATTGTCTTTATTAAATATTCCCTGAATGTGGATGCATCATTTTTAGCATACTTTACTCTAATTTCGTTCTTATAATCTTCATTACCAATTATTAAAACAAAAGTACCTGTATTTTTTCTGCCGGTTACGGGAATGTCTGTGTCAACATCAGATTCAGGCTTCTTTTCAATCCCGGACCTGCTTTCAACAGGACTGACTGCTCCGGACAGGTCTTCTGTTTCACCGAGATTAGATGCTATTAAATCACCAAAAGGTTTATTAATATCCTCTTCAATTACATCAATTTTCTTTGTGAAATTGTAAGGTTTGTTAAAATCGGATTTACCTTTTGCTAAATCTATTTTTCGCAGAAAGCAGGTAACACCATTTATTTGTACGTAGTAATCTTCACCT
>CAZFHF010000356.1:0-377 GCA_964518655.1 uncultured Bacteroidales bacterium
CCAAACCCATAATCCTTAAAAGAGGCATCCTGGTATTCCAGATGTGAATATTTTGTATCAAGGGCCTTTCTTATTTCATACTTCAACTTGCCATTGCCAACACCGTGTATAAAAACTATCTTCCTGCCCTTATCACCTTCAGCTTTATCCAGCACAGCATAAAAGCTGTTTAGCTGTATATTAAGTATTTCTCCATCTGTAAGTTTTGAATAATCATCGGTGATTTCATGAATATGCAGATCAACCTCCTCAATTCCGGTTTTTTTGCGGGGCTCCTTCTTTTCAAGCCTGCCGGCATGATTTCCTTCCTTGTCTGCTATTAACCCGGATATTTCTGAATCTGAAATCTTTCACGCTTCTCTTTCAAACTCATTACC
>CAZFHF010000356.1:387-3378 GCA_964518655.1 uncultured Bacteroidales bacterium
TACCGGCAATCTCAAATATTACTGCTCTTTTATCAAAGAACTCATTCTCTTTATAACTGCTTTCCTTATACAGGTTAATACTTGAAATACTTATATATTCGTTAACCGGCGACTCAGGAAAATACCTTCCCCTGCTAATAAACAATATCTGAAAATGCAGTCTCCTGATCCTGCTTATCTCAGCCTGTTTAAAAGTCCTGGTATGTTCCTTGGTATTTGCTTCAAGCATCCCTGACTTGAGGTAATAAAACGAATCCTTCTCCTGGTAACCAATAACATAAAACAAATAATAATCCGAGTCATTAATTAAATATGCATCTATATTGCTGTTATAATTAACTGATTCACCTTTAGGTACGAATCCAAAGTAAATGTTCTTCACAGCTCCTTCAGCAATATTTCGCGAACCAATGTCATTTTCATTTACCTCAACTATCCGGGGATCCTGTTTAGTCTGTTCCTCATTTCTAACGGGAAACTCATCATGTTTTTCAATCACCCGGCCCTCATCCATATCCAGTACCAACTCTGACATAAGCACAGGGACATCAAAACCATCTTCAATTCTCACATTAGCCAGTTTATTATCAATTATTTCCGATACAATACCTCCCCCCGTTTCATTTAAAAACTTGACTTTATCTCCTACCTTGAATTTCACCTGTATATATTATTTAATGAGTAGTTAATGTTAATTAATAAAATCCGCACAGCGGAATTTTCAATATACAAAATTAGTTATTTTTGCCCGTTATTATTTATATAATTGAACACTAAAGATAAAATACCTGTAGATAATTTTGACTATGATCTTCCGGCGGAGAGGATTGCTGAATTTCCCCTGGCTGAGAGGGACAAATCAAAATTACTTGTTTATATCAAAGGCAGTCCGATAGAGCATAAAACATTCAGTAAACTGCCGGATTATATCGGGCCGGACAAAATCCTGGTTGTTAACAACACCAGGGTTGTTAAAGCCAGGCTGAGCTTTCAGAAAAAAACAGGGGCACATATTGAAATATTATGTATCAATCCGGTGGATCCACCTGACTATGAAATGGCATTTCAAAAAACAGGATCATGCATCTGGAAGAGTATTGTGGGTAATCTGAAAAAATGGAAGTCTCAAACAATAGAAAAGAATTTCACATATAATGGTTCTGACTTTAAACTAACTGCAGAAAAAGAAATTCAGGATAAAGGTACTGTTGATATTAGATTTTCATGGAACAGTGACAAATTGAGTTTTGCTGATATCCTTGAGATAAATGGTACCACTCCTCTTCCGCCTTATATAAGGCGAAAGGCAGTTAAGCTTGATCAGGAACGCTACCAGACTATTTATTCAAAATACAAAGGCTCAGTTGCTGCACCTACAGCAGGTTTGCATTTAACAGACACAGTATTTAATGAACTAAAAAACAGGAATATCAAACTGCTTGAAATCACCCTTCATGTAGGTCCCGGAACATTCCAGCCGGTAAAGGAGAAGAATGCATATGATCATAATATGCATACCGAACTTTTCATTGCTGACATAGAAATGATAAAACACCTGATTGCCAACTACCGTAAGATCATTGCAGTTGGCACCACAACGGTAAGAACACTGGAAAGCTTATACTGGGCAGGGGTGAAATTAATGAGGTCAAAGCCTGTAAATAACCAGATTATAAGGCTGGATCAATGGGAACCATATACAATGGAGCAGGATATTGACACAGGAGAATCCCTTGATTATTTATATAAACATATGAAAAGGCATGCTATTGAGCAACTGTTTGGTGAGACACAAATCATGATCGTTCCCGGATATAAATTCAGGTTAACCGGCGGAATGATCACGAATTTTCACCTGCCAAAAAGCACTTTGCTTATGCTGGTTGCCGCATTTACAGGGGATTCATGGAGAGAAATATATAAATATGCACTTCAAAACGACTTCAGGTTCCTGAGTTATGGAGATTGTTCGCTGTTGCTGAATAAATAGTAAATGATTGAACCGGGTAATTAAAATCAGGTATTTCAGGCAATAGTATCTTTTAATAACCTTACAAACTGATAAATATCCTCTTCGGTTGTATCAAAAGATGTCATCCAGCGCACTTCAGATTTCTCTTCATCCCAGACATAGAAAAAGAACTCCTTTTGCAGGACTTCAATATATTGCTGCGGCAGTATAGCGAAAACACCATTTGCCTCAACTTTCTGGGTTATTTTTATCTTGGGCAGATGAGTTAATTCACTGTACAACAATTTCGCCATTTTATTTGCGTGTTCTGCATTTTTCTTCCATAAGTCATCAGTAAGATATCTTTCAAACTGAACGGAGACAAACCTCATCTTTGATGCCAGCTGCATACCCTGCTTCCTTATATATTTAAAGTTATCTGCAAGACTGTTATTGATAATAATTACCGACTCGCCAAATAACATACCATTCTTTGTTCCTCCGAAAGATAAGATATCGACTCCTGCTTCAGCTGTTATATCCTTGAAGCCGGCACCCAGGCTAACAGCAGCATTTGCCAGTCTTGCCCCGTCCATATGCAGAAACATATTATGCTTATGGGCCAGATCGGCCAGTTTTCTTGTTTCATCAACGGAATATACAGTGCCTACCTCCGTAGGCTGGCTTATTGATATTACTTTCGGCTGTGAGGCATGTTCAAAATCGAAGCCGCGCAGATATTTTTTTATATTCTCAACAGTAATTTTACCGTCATCTGCCTGTACCGGTAATAGCTTGCATCCACTGAACTTCTCAGGCGCCCCGCACTCATCAACGTTAATATGTGCTGATTCGGCACATATTATTGAATTATAAGTATCGGTTATTTGTGTCAGGCCCAGAACATTTGCAGCAGTCCCGGTCAATACAAAGAAAACCTCAACATTCTCACCAAAATGTTCCTTAATTTTTATGGTCGCCCTTTCAGTATAAAGATCATCGCCATATGCCACAACATGGCCGGAATTTGCATCTTCAAT